>JAPUJS010000273.1 GCA_027296045.1 bacterium
CAAGTCGAGAAGTTGGACGACCTCCTCGACCGCGCAGACCTAGCGCTTTCGCCCTTAGATACAGTGTGCGAGACCAACATAACCTGGCAATACGACAGCCTGGTTCGCATTCGTGTCCACAACATTGGCGCTCGACCTGCGGAAAATGTCGAAGTCGCATTGATCCGCAAGGGTGAAAAGATCTTCACCAGAATCCTGCCCAGAATCGAGGCACCACTCGACCTGAAACCACGCGTGGCAATCACCTACACCACAATGGCTCAGGTAGGCGACACAATCGTTGTCGACCCCGACAACGCGATCCCAGAAATTACCGAGTCCAACAACCGTCTGGTGGTTGACGAATCAGGCGGAATTGCCTGGCCCTAAGGCCTCATTGGCCTCCGTAAGTATCACACCGATTTGTGATGGGACAACATAACCGTCAAGCGAATCGAGGCGGAAAAATATGAGACGGAAAGTAAATGAGACATTTCCTGTGGGTGGTCCAAGTCCGATGGAACGCTCGCAAAGACTTGCAACCGCTCACCAGATATTTGATATGTTGAACGGAGAACACCGATGAAACCCAATTGGCTGGAATGGGCAAGAGCCCTGCAAGCCATCGCCCAAACGGGCATTTATTTCTCCGAACAGCGTCCAGACAGTACTGGCACAGATGGCCCTCCCTATCATCAAATTATGAGAATTACGGCTGAAATGATCTCCGCAGGCTCCGAGGAGCGTATCGAACATATCTCTGGACTTCTAAAAAAAATGTCTGGAATTGCAACGCCGCAAGCCACTGTAAGTGGCGCAATATTCAGAGATGATGCACTGCTATTGGTCAAACGGCGAGGGAAAGATGCGTGGATGCTACCCGGGGAAACGGCCGAGTTCAGGGATACTTTTAGCCAGACCGTAACACGTGCAATGGAGGAAGAAACAGGGTACCGGACCGAAGTGGAGAAATTGGTCGCAGTATATGACCAGCAACAACCGCCGTTTATTCACCGATATCATCTAATTTTCAAATGTGAAATTTCAGAAGGCCCAGCACCCACCAACGATCAGGTCGAGGAAGTGGCCTTTTTTAAAGAGAAGGAAATCCCCCCTGTAACACCTGGAGGACTCACAGCTGCGCAAATTTCTCGACTTTATGAACACGATCGAAATTCGACCCTACCCACAGATTTTGATTAGAACGGAGCGAGGATGAAATCTCCATTGCAAACATGGGCAAACGCGCTGCAAGCCATCGCCCAAAGCGGCATTGCCATCACAAATTATTCCATCATGACAGCTCAATTAGAAAGCAAGCTGAAAACCGTTGTGGGTGAAATGATCGCTTCTAACTTTGACAAAGACATCGAACCGATCCCCGGACTCCTCGAAAATATCTCTGGCTACGCAATCTCCCGGACAACGGTCAGAGGGGCCGTGTTCAGGGATGATGCGATTCTACTGGTCAGAGCGCCTTCCCTGGGAAGAGAATCCTGGGCGCTGCCGGGAGGGTCTGCCGAAATCAACGAATCCCCCAGTCAAACGGTGATCAGAGAAATTTGGGAAGAAACGGGATATCAGACGGAAGTGATGAAGCTGGTCGCGGTGTCGTCGTCAGGAACGCTTCCATCGGGCATTGGCGCGAATCTATTTTTTCAATGTAGAATCACAGGTGGGCAAGCAACCACCAGCGATGAAACGGATGAGGTAGCTTTCTTCAAAGAGCAGGAAGTTTCGACATTGGAGACCTGGGGACCTACTGGCGAGCAAATCGTCCGGCTCTACGAACACCGAAGGAAACCGTCTCTGCCAACAGAATTTGGTGTTCCCCCCTGGATCTAATCCAACTCCAAACACCTCGCCATTGCACGGGAGTAAAAAGGGACGCTGATTGGGACTGACACACAAACGCCCTTTTACCATCCAGGCAAAAGAGCATCTTCCCAATGCATCGCCATTTTATTTTGATCCTCCTCACCTATTCCCCTTTCCTTTATCCCTGGGACTGGCTTGTGATCGCCCATCGCCCGTAGCGTATCCTATTTCCTCTTACAGCCAAATAACAAAATTCGAAATCACACCAACACAACATCGTCTTCCAACTCCTCGGGCGGTGGTGCCAGCACTTCGTCCGGCCCCTGGGGCTTCACCGCCTGCGCCCACCGGGATCGCATATGATGATCTGCCGTGGCCGCAAGAGACGCCTCGCACACCGCCTTCGGATCCCATCCATCGTAAATCTTGCGCAACAAATCCTGCACAACATCCTGATGGGCCGGGTCCCCTGCCAGATCGTTCACTTCATCTGGATCCGCCTCCAGATCAAACAGAGACGGCGCAAGCTCCTCATCATCGCCATACACCCACAGCTTCCACTTTCCCGACCGCACCATCCGCGAAGGAAACTGCGTCTCTCCCGTATACTTGGCCTCCACAAACTCCGAATACGTCTCATCCACCCAATCAACCGGATGATTCCCCTGCAACGTCGGCCACAACGACCGACCGGCCGTCGCTCGAATCGGCTCCCCCCCGGCAACATCCGTTAGCGTCACCCCGATATCTACCAGATTGCACACCGCGTCCTGCACCGCCCCTTCCGGCACCACCCCCGGCAACCGGGCAATAAGCGGCACCCCTGCACTCCCCTCGTAATAATTGCTCTTCCACCAGCACCCGTGCTCCCCGGCCATCTCACCGTGATCCGAACAATAAATCACCAGCGTATGGTCCGCCAACCCGGTCTTCTTCAGCGTGTCCAGCACCTGTCCCACCAGTCCATCCACGAATTCCACCAGCCCGAAATACGCCGCCCGAGCAACGCGAACACGCTCCGCATCCAGGTCCAGAACATCCCGGTGCCTGCGAAACCGCGTCACGGTCTCCGGTTGTTCTGCCTCAACCTCCGGAACATCCACTCGATTGTGGTAATATTCAAATAAGTCCTTCGGCGCAATAAACGGACAGTGTGGCAGCCAGATGCTGCATACCGCCGCAAAAGGCCGGTCATCATCACCTGTTGCCTTTTCTTTTAGATAATCACACGCACAATCTGCCACCTGCTGATCCGCCCACTGAAACGCCGTGGTTCCATATCCTGCCTTCACCCATCATCTTGCCCCCCTGAAGAAATCTATGTCCACATCAAAACCCATTTTTCCATACGCGTGGAAAATTAGTTTACGCTCCTCCAGCATCGAGACTCCTTTTACGAACAGGCGCTGCACCCTCCAATCATTCTCCTCTGGCGAATTTCGATGCCATAACCCGTGCCAGTCCCGCCCCCAACCGCCCTTCCAGCACCGCAGCCAACTCCGCTTCCGCCTTCCCTTGCGCAATCCCCTCCAACACCTTGTCCTGCGCTTCAAACGCCTGCCTCGTCACCGCCTCCGGATCTACCTGGGAATACAAAATCTCCCGCAACTCCAGATGTGCTTCCTGGGCCCCAGGATCCGCGATTCGGTTGTGATGTTCTCCCGGATCTTCCGCCAGATTGAACAACAAATCGTCGTACCACGTAAAATGAATATACTTCCAGTCACCCTTCCGAACCATAAACGAACCCGTCACATTCCCCTCCGAATGCGACTCGGTATACGTCCATCCGGGGTGCGAACTCTCCAATCCTTCTATCACCGGTAACAGCGAGTGCCCCCGCAATTCCGTCTCTCCCTCTGCCCCTGCCAGATCCAGCAAGGTCGCAACCAGATCTACGTGCGCCACCGGGGTCTCCACCTTCACCCCTTTTGGCAACCCCGGCCCGGCCATCACCAGCGGAATATGGGCGGCATTTTCAAACAGATTGTTTTTATACCACATCCCGTGTTCCCCCAACGCCTCCCCGTGATCCGAGGTATAAATAAACACCGTGTTTTCCAGTTGCCCCGTCCGATCCAGTGCCTTCCAGATCTGGCCGATATATTCATCCAATTCCGTAATCATTCCATAATACCCCGCCCGTGCCCGCCGAATCCGATCCTCAGAAATCGGCGTTGCAACCCGCTTGAAATGCCGCATCGCCTGATACACCAGGTGCAAATCCTCCAGATTCGGCACGTGGGGCAAATCGATATCCTCCAGCGGATACAAATCGTAATAGGGCCGATAGGCCACAAACTTGGGATGCGGCTGGCTAAACCCCACATAATGTACCCACGGCTTGTCCAGCGATCTCGAGGTAGTGTTCACAAAAGACAGCGCCGTTTCCGCCCGCTTCTGATCCCCGTGTCGATCCTCTCGAGGGTGCCCGTCCACCCCCGGTCGTTCCCCCACCCGATAACACGGCGGCCGACGGAATAGCGACGTAATATCCGGCCTGCGACAGTGCCCGTGCGACGTATCCGTCTCTTGGAACCCCATCTCAAAATCCAGATTCAAATCCAGCTTCCCGGTCGCCCGGCAGTCGTATCCCGCCTGGCTCATTCGTGTCCCCCAGGTGGGATGGCTCCCATCCCACACCGTCGAATTACAATACGAACCGCAATCCGACGGATACATGCCCGTCATCAAACAGGCACGCCCGGGCACACACACCGGACTGCCGCAATAGGCATTGGAAAACACCACTCCCTGCTCGGCAATCTGGTCCAGATTCGGCGTCTTCACCAACCGGTGCCCCACATATCCCGTATACCGAAAGCTATGTTGATCCGAACAGATAAATACAATATTCGGCCGTGAATTCGAAAGAGACGCCATAATGACTCCTGTAATCTATGGAAGTTCCGGGTGTTGCGTTCCCACCTCATATCCCAGGGGCACAAATAACCGATACAGCCCATAAAAGAAAAACGTGAACACACAGCTCCCGATAAAGAAAAACAAATCGAACCGGGCGCTCACGATCCATTTACAACACACCAGGGCGTTTCGGGCTTGGGGATCTGTTTCAACTATAGGCGTCAAAGAACATCCGGAACAAGCCCCTGTCAAGCCCTTTGCCCCCTGCCCCCTTTTTTCCAGTTGCCCCCCAACCAAAACCTGCATTTCTTACAGCCGACCTGCAATCCTCCATCATCCCTTGAAAGAAATGCTATGGCCCCATTGTTTCCCTTCACACCGCTCATCGAAACCCTGCCCACCACCATCCCCTTTACCGGCCCCGAAGCCATCGAACGCCAGCAGGGCACTCCCTTTCACGTTCGCATCGGTGCCAACGAAAGCGCCTTTGGCATTTCCCCCAAAGCCAGACAGGCAATGGTCGAAGCCATCGACCACATCTCCTGGTACAATGACCCCGAAAACCACGACCTCCGCGAAGCCCTTGCCCAACACCATACGGTCTCCATCCACAACATCGCCGTCGGAGGCGGCATCGACGACCTTCTAGGACTCGCCGTCCGCGCCTTCCTCTCTCCCGGCCAGATCGCCGTTGCCTCCCTGGGCTCCTATCCCACCTACCACTATCACGTCAACGGCTTTGGCGCCAAGAGCCATACCGTGCCCTACCACAACGACAGAAATGACCTCAACGCCCTCCTGGATGCCGTCCACAAAACCGGCTCTCACCTCGTCTACCTCTCCAACCCCGACAACCCCGCCGGCACCTATCACACCACAACCGAGCTCCAGGCCTTTGTTGACCAGCTCCCCGAAACCTGCATCTTCATCCTCGACGAAGCCTACATCGAATTTGCCCCCGAAAACGCTGTCCTTCCCATTTCTCCCATCCATCCTCGCCTGATCCGAATGCGCACCTTCTCCAAAGCCCACGGAATGGCCGGTGCCAGAATCGGCTACGCCATTTGCGACCCCGAAATCGTCACCGCCTTCGAAAAAATTCGCCTCCACTTCATGGTCAACCGCATCGCCCAGGCCGGTGCCCTCGCTTCCTTGCACGACCCCGACTTTGTGCAATCCGTCGTGCGATCTGTCGCGCAAGGCCGCAAAGAATACGAAGCCCTCGCCAAAAGCGTTGGCCTGAGCTCCCTGCCTTCGGCCACCAACTTTGTCACCTTCGATGCCCACACCCCAGATCGAGCGGGGACCATCCTCAACGCCCTCCAGTCTCAGGGCGTCTTTGTACGAAAACCCGGCGCCCCGCCCCTGGACCGGTGCTTCCGCGTCACCGTCGGCACCCCGGAAGAACGCCAGGCCTTTGCCGAAATCCTGCCAGCCATTCTCGCCCAAATACCTGAACCCAAATAGCGCTACAAACAAATGCAAAAAACGAATGACTCACCAGACACATTGGAAGACGCTGCCGAAGATTCGCTTTCGTCCCATTCGGGCTGGCCAGTAATCGTTCTGGTCATCCTGCTGGGCGGGCTGCTCATCGGCTTTCAATACACGACCCTCGACAAATTCGATGTGCTCACACCCGCCGTCAACTACATCCTGTCTCAGAAAATGTTTGACTACATAAGTCAAACCGTGCCGCTCGACCGAACCGACGCCATCCAGACCGGATGGATCCTCCTGATCTGCTTCATCCTGATCGGCCTCGAAATCTGGAAAGGCCGTCTCACCGATTTCTTCGAACAGATCTTCAAATCGGAATCCCGCACCCGTATTGCCCTCCTCCTCTTCAGCCTCCTCCTGGTCCGCTTCTACTTCGCACGCGGTCAGCTCAACTGGGCCGGAGACGGGTCTTCCCACATCTGTTATGCCTGGATTGCCTCCCAATCTTTCCGACTGGGAGAAATTCCAATCTGGACCAATTACCTCGGCACAGGATCCCCATTTCTCCAATTTTACGGCTTTCTATTTTTCTACCTGGTCGGCCTCACCGACCTGTTCCTGAACGACGTCTTTTCTTCCATCAAACTGGTCATGGGTACCAGTCACGTCCTGTCGGGTCTGGGCACCTATCTGTTTGTCAGGCGACTCTGCAACTCCCGTCGGGCCGGATTCATTGCCGGGTTGGGATTTGTCCTCAGTATGTGGCACACCCAGCAAGTTCTGATTATGGGCAGGCTGCCCCTCTCGGTCTTCTACGCCCTGTTGCCCTGGCCGTTCTATTATTTCGAGCAGCTTCGGTTTTCGTCCCGCAGAATCCCATCGGTCATCGGAGGCGGCCTCACCCTGGGAGCGCTGGCCTTCACCCATCCCGGCTACGCCTTTTGGGCAACCGCCTTACTGGCCCTTTATATGCTCGTCCGAATCAAGTCGGGCGCCTTCCGCAAAGCCCAAACCTACGTCATCCGATACGGTGCCATCCTCTGGATCTCCGGCCTGATCTTTGGCGCTTATTTGACCGTGCCGATGTGGGTGGAACGCGCCAATGTGGAACTGGAGGAGGTCTCCCACGCATCCTATCCCGATCCCACCTGGAAACACGTTCTCTTGTGGTCAAACTACCGCATCCTGTTGTACGACGATCCCGATGCCAGCCATTGGTATGGCGGGTATATAGGCATCACGCTGGTGGGATTGGCGCTGGTCGGGCTCATAGGCGGGCTGGGCAAGCAACTCCCCCGGAGAATACCTCTTGCACTTGGCGGAGGGGCGTGCCTGCTGGCCTCCTTCGTGCTCGTGTTCGGATATCGGTGGCCCATCGTGCGTTCCCTATCCATTGTGCATGCCCTGAATGCAGGCCGCTATCTCCTGTTCCTGGTCTTCTTCCTGTCCGTAATGGCCGGTGTTGGCACCTGGATAGTTTTGCGGATTTTCAAACACAAAACCCGCAAGACATTTGTCCTCATCTTGGTCCCCATCCTGATCGACCTGGGGTCCACCACATTCCAGCACCCGTTTGTGCCCCGAGAGGCCATCCCCTTAGAATTGGCACCCCAGTTCTCCGATATCTTACGCACCGAGACCCGCCGCTTTTCAAACGGAGAACTCCCCAACTTCCGCCTGGCCTTCGCCACCAATCAAACCTTTACCCCTCTGGCAACAGCCTGGTTGACCTACCACACAGGCATCCCATCTTTTCTCTCCGGCTATCGAGAAGGTCTACCGGCGGTGAGCCAATTTTGCGTCCCGGCCCAACACTTAATAGACACCTTGTTTGAAGACGCAAAGATGCCCTCCCAGGTAAGGTCCAAAGAAGAATTTGCTCCCACCTCAAAAGGACTCTACCTTCTAAATAACCGTTTTATCTGCGGCCCCAGTGAAAATTTGAAGTTCGGGATGGGATGGAAATGGTCGAGATTCAGTCCCGTCGTAGTTGCCCCCGGAATCACCGGTTATCCTGCGACAAAAACAGAGACGTCCGATCAAACCTTTCGGGGCCTTCTGGATGCGCTACACGTGAACCTCAACGACAAAACTGCCAAACGAATTTTGATTCTAAACTACGAAGGCGAAGAGATCCTGAGCACCTCCCCCCGAGTAGAAATCCTGGAACACCGGGTCTGGAACCAGCGCGTCGAACTACGCCTCAAAACCTCCGAACCCTGCTTTGCCAGATTGGCCTACGGTTTTTATCCCTACCTCGAAATCACCGTCAACGGCCAATCCGTCGAACCGCTCCAGACAGTCGGCCGATTCATTGCCCTGAAGCTGGACCGTGGCGAACATCACATCATCCTCAATCCACGCCTGTCTCCCCTCCGCCGAACCCTGTTGGGCATCGACATCGCCCTCCTGATCTTCGCAACAGGCATCTGGATCCGAACGCGACCGAAAGGAAGTTCATAAACCATGTCGATTGTCGTTCGCACCGCCAATCCAGCAGATGGGGAAGCCGTCGTCCAGGTCATGTCACAGGCCTTCCATCGCCCTCCCGGTACCGACAAATACAACCGCGACCAATCTGCCCTCCAGCGCGAACCCGAAAACTACTGCGTCCTCGAACAAAACGGACACATCCTCGGTGCCTTCCATGTCGCCCGTCATCGCATCCAGATCGGCTCCTGTATCATCACCAAAGCCGACATCGGCGAAGTCTCCATTCACCCCGACCACCAGGGCAAAAGCCTCGGCTCTCATATGATGCAAGAAGCCGTATCCTGGATGAAACAAGCGGGGTTCCACCTCTCCCGCCTGGGTGGCTACAACCGCTTCTACCAGCGCTTCGGCTGGACCCCCTTCGTGCGCGGCTTCATCGAATTTCCCCTTTCCGGCCTCACCTCCCGAGGCGGCCACACCGACCCCGAAGAAATGCTCCGCCCCCAACACCCCGACCACATCCGTCCCTATCACCCCGAACAAGACGCCGACGCCTGCGCCCATCTCTACGCCATCTTCAACCACAACCGCACCGGCGCACCACCGCCGGACACAAAATCATTCCCCAATTCCGGCCCCCTCCACCCCTGGCACCTCGTCTACGAATCCCAGGGCAAAGTCCAGGCCTACCTCTTCGCCTCGGCCACCGACGCCGATCACAACCGCTTCAACACCCGTGTCAGCTTCCACGATGCCGCCGTCGATCCCGCCGACCCCACCCCCTTCGGCCACCTCCTCCGCCACACCCTGCTCGAGGCCCACCGCTACGGCACCACCACCGTCAGTGCCCGCCTCCCCCTCGATCCTGCCCTGCACGCCATCTATCGAGACTACTCCCTCGGCTTCATTGCCACCATCTGGCAAACCACAGAATCCGGAAACATGCTGCAAATCCTCCATCTCCAGGCACTGATCGACACCCTCTTGCCCGA
>JAPUJS010000274.1 GCA_027296045.1 bacterium
ATTCCAATCGCGGCCGTCGAAGGCATGCTGGAAGTGGGTTTCCTGTCGGAAGGGGCCCAATTTTTGGATAAATTCCTTGAAAGCTACTCCGAAAGCCCTGAAATACGTGTTCTGGCCGCACACACCTGGTCTGCCATATCAAAAGTCCAACTGGCCGCCGGTCAATTGGAAGAAGCACACCAGTCAATCGATAAAGCCATCTCACTTGCACCGTCCCAGCCCAACGACTATTGGAACGATTATTTTAACCTGGGATATCATTACCACAAAAGGGGGCAAATCGAAAAGGCGGTTGAGATCTATCAAAACGTTCTGAAGGCCAAACCCGGTTTCGTGGACGGCCATATCAATCTGGGCATTATGTTTTACAGCACCACACAATTTCAAAAAGCCCTGCAAACGTTTCAGCTTGCCGCCCAACTTGCGCCAGATCATCCAGAAGTATTGCTCGGGCTTGCCCAATCCTACGAGCAGCTGGGCCATAGGCAAAAAGCTATTCAAAGCTATCAAAAGGTCCTGCAAATAGAACCACACAATACCGTAGCCATCGAAAATCTAAGCCGATTGAGCAACCCAAAATAGATAAACAAAAACCGGACCTTGTACAAACCAAAAACGGGATCGTGAAAAATCACGACCCCGTTTTCCGATTGCTTCAATCGCCCCCACACTCAAGATGGAACCCCCACCCCTACCATTTTCAGCTTAAACTTGATTTGATCGCCTAAAATCACAGCTGCGTTTGTCTTCTCATTCATATTGAAATCAGACAGCCGAATCGTAAACTCGGTTTCAAACCCCGCAATCGGGAGGCCAGACTCTGGATGGGTGCCGCGCCCCAAAACAGCAACCGGGAACGTCACTTCTCGCGTCACGCCCAACATAGAAAGCTGCCCGGTCACCTTCAACATGCTGCCGTAATTTTGCACCCGAGTGCTGACAAATATAATATCCGGATAGGCTTCAACATCGAAAAGTTCACTTCCCTTCAACGAGGGACTCTGCCAACCGTTGTCCACCATCAGACTCTCAATCGGTAGTCGCCATGCAATCGAAGACTGCTCTACATGTCGGGGTTCATACACAAAACTCCCCTGATAATCTGCAAAGCGACCCGTCACACCGCGGAATGCGTGCTGAATTTCGGCCGAAGAAAACGCCCTGTCGATCTGATAGGTCGTTGCGTCCATCATTGCAGATGCCCCTGTAACCAGACCAATACATATGCCGAGAACTGCCACCGCTTTATACATTTCAAGTCTCCTTTAATAAATTTGGATACCGCATCAAAAAATCGCCTTCCCCATCTGTACCATGGACAGAACTGTCTTTTTTCAAGTTCGGACCTATCCTGTCGGATGATTCACCCTCCCCACCTGGATCTCGAAAGGCCTTCAAGACCTCTGTCGACAATTCCAGGAGAAACTTCCCCCGATTGGGGAAACTGTATATCATGTGGACCTCCTTATAATAATAGTACCCCGCATCAGACGGTCCCTCCGGTGGAAAACCCGTTCCCCATTTTGCTTGCCAGGCCCTGGGAAAACCGGTTCAGTGCTGTGGCCGTCCCTATTAATAAACACAAATGAAGTCACCGTTTTGTCACAGATACGTCATTTTTATGTCACTACGATTCATGTTGACGGATTAGATACGAGAAACCGTCCCAATGTTTCAATCTTCTACAACAAACCGATACCCCATTCCGCGCACCGTCTGGATATAGCAGGGCTGTCCGGGCACCGGTTCGATTTTCTGCCGAAGTCGGGTGATAAAGTTGTCCACAGTACGATCGGTGCCGAAGTAATCCACGCCCCACACGGCATTCAGAATATCCTGTCGCGACAGCACACGGCCCTGGTTTTTTGCCAGATACCGCAACACCCCAAACTCTCTGGTGGACAGTTCTACCGATTCGTCCCCCCGTTGTACCGTAAACGTCTCAAAGTCGACCCTCACCTCACCCAACGAAAGTCGCTCCACCTGCCCCTCAACCCGTTGAACGCGTCTTAGCAAAGCCTTGACCCGTGCCAAAAGCTCCATCACGCCAAACGGTTTGGTCATATAATCGTCTGCCCCCACCTCCAACCCCATCACCTTATCCATCTCTTGCCCCTTGGCCGTCAGCATTAAAATGGGAATGTCCGTTCCGCCCCGTCGGAGTACCCGACAAACCTCATACCCGTTAGACCTTGGCAACATAATATCCAGAATGATCAAATCCGGGGCCTTCTCCTGGGCCAGTCTCAACCCCTGCTCGCCATCCGTCGCCGTCATCACCTCATAGCCCTCAAAGCGGAGGTTCCGTTCCAACCCGCTCAAAATAGCCCGATCGTTTTCAACAACAAGAATACGCGTCACCTCAGTCCCTCCTGACCGGAAGATGAACAGTAAACTGACTCCCCTTCCCCACCTGACTTTCCAACGTCACATTTCCATCGTGTGCCTCTACGATATATTTCACCATCGCGAGACCCAAACCACTTCCCTGCACCTCGGAAGTCAGTGTATCATCTACTCGATAAAATCGATCAAAAATACGTTTCTGATCCCGCTTTGAAATGCCGATGCCATTATCTCCAACCTCAAGCTTGGCGGATCCGTTCTCCTGTTTGAGCCGCACCCACACCTGTCTGGGTGGCTGAGAATATTTCACGGCATTGTGCAACAAATTTTGAAGAACCTCCGCAATCGTATCCCGATCGAACATTAGCAACGGCAGATCTGGGGCAATCTCTGTATGAACTTCACAGGCTTCCTCTTCTCCACGCATTTGACGTTCGAACACTTCGGTCGTCTCTTGAATCACCGCCGTCAAGTCCCATTCGGCAAACTCAAACTGTTTCTTGCCTCGCTCCATCCGCGACAAATCCAGAACCCGATCCACCATCCGCGTGAGCCGTTCAATCTCCTGTTGCATAATTTTCAAACACTCCTCCGCCTCGCTTTCATCCCGATAGCGCTTCAATCGGAGTGTCTCTACAAACATCCGGATCGAAGTCAGCGGTGTCTTCAATTCATGAGAAACATTGGACACAAACTCCGTTTTCAAACGAGACAACTGCCGCTCCTGTCTGACACGCCACCCCCCCCAACACCCGCCTCCCACCACCAACCCCAAAAACAAAATGGCACTCCAACGGATAAAGGGTGCCTGCCAAATCGTCTGCCCAAACACCCAGGGCACTTGCCACAAAGGAGCATCCACAATAAACAGACGCACCGCAGGCGTTGGATCCACATTTCCATCCTGGTCCACAGCCCGCACCTCAAACCGATGGCGTCCCAACGACAAGGACGAAAGCATCTGATCCGTTCGTTTCGAAAGCGGGATCCACATACCGCTGTCCAGCCGCCATTGGTAACGCATTCGATCTTGTGGCGTGTTATTATCTTTGCCCGACCACGTCAACAGGAAATTTTCTCGCCACGAAACCTGTTCGGCCCCCGACTCCAGAGCCGTCTCAGGTGCCTGTCGATCGGGCATCAATCGCAACACCAGATCTTCATGTCGGGTGGCGGCTTCCATCCAGAGGGCACCATCTGCGGCCTCGACAATACAGTGAATCACATCAAAGGTAGTCTGAATCTGCTCCCAGTCATAGGTATGCCAGACCTCACCGTCAAACCGGGTCAGCCCGGCATCTGTACCAAACCAGACAATCCCATCTCGACTCTGGAAAATACTGTGCACGGCATCATGACCCAACCCATCGGCCGAAGTGTATCGATTCCAGGCATGCCCATCGTATCGCACCACCCCCTTGGTGTGCCGTCCAAATCCCATCCACAGACTGCCGTCCTGTGCAGCCTCCACCGTGCAAATCTGTTGATCCAATTTACTTTGTCCTTCCGCCGGATTGTAGCTTGTCCACACCTTGCCATCAAAACGGCTCAGTCCACCAAAAGTCGCAAACCAGAGAGCGCCATCGGTTGTTTGGGCTATGCTATACACCTGATTGTGAGCCAGACCGTCCTCGGTCGTATAAACCCGCCAGGTCTCCCCGTCAAACCGCATCAAACCCGAACTTTGATGTTTTTCCCACGGATCCGACTCCCAGGTGCCAAACCAAAGATCGCCTTTGTCATCTGCAAATCCCACATGAATGGCATCACCCACCAGACCATCTGCCTCTGTAAAAATACGCCAGGCCTTCCCATCAAATCGGGCGGCTGCACTTTTCCCCTGGTGCCTCCCGGCCACCCAAAGACTGCCGTCTTTGGCCCTTAAAATAGTGGACACAGCTCCATCAATGATACCGTCCGACCCCGAATACCGAACCCAGGAACGGCCGTCAAAACGTACCGCCCCGTCCTCATAGGTCCCAAACCACATGTCATTCTCAATGGCCGAAAAATGTTCCGCACTGGCAAAAAGGCGTGGCACTCCAGCATAGAGCGTCCATCCGCTTTCCGGTAATTGAGTAACCTGAAGCGTATCCAACGCTCCAACCGACAAAACACTGGACAGCACAGCCCATACAATCATCAACAGTCTGCACATAACTCTTCTCCAGTCAATCACAACCCGGTTCCGATTCATCATCTGGGTTAAACATACGATTGAATTGTCATGGTTCTGTCACAAGCGAGTCATTTTGGCGTCACAATCCTGAACCAGTTCCCATATATCCCAAATATGGTGCTTAAATGTCAACACGCCAAGAAAAATTGGGGTATCACATCTCCATGTCCCTCAGATCGCCCATTTCCAAGCCCTAAATCCTTCGATCTATTTGACTTCGATGTCGAAATGTATTATTCTCCATAACACATTCTTGTTCAATAACATTGAGATTCAAAAAGGATGGCACAATGGTTTGGACCCTTGTTGCCGTAATTGTTGGCTCTTTTGTCTATATCACGATCGTGCTGCTCAAATATTTCGCCTTTGTAGAATCGACCAGGCCCCGGATCAAGAAACTGAGGGGGCAGATCGAAACATTCAAAGAGTCGATCCAGTCGGAAAAAAAGCTGGAAATGATCGTCCGGGAAAGAGTCGGAGAAGAACAGGTCTTGCTCACACGAGCAAAGATCGCCGTCTCCGATACAAAGCAGGAAATCAAAGCGGCTCAGGCCCACGAAAAACAGCTTGAACTGGAGAAATTCAAGCAAGGAAAAGACTTCTAAGCCCGGAGCACAAACCGGAAAAAGAGATCCAAAATGTTCCTGGAGATCATCACATTATTGGTATTGCTCGGAATCCTGCTGATCAGATACGGGACAGCCCGGCATACAAACGGGCTCTCCCTGCAATACAGAAATCTGGACAAACTCTGTAAACAAATCAGGGCACGTTATCAATTGCTCTGCGACAAGCGTGGAGCCATTGAGTTAGAGGAGAAAAATTTACGACGGGATCGAATCGCCCTGGAAACCCTGGAAGAGAACCTGGAAAAAGCCCTGCAAAAACAAAACGAAAAGAACGAGGAGCTGGAAAGTCAACTCCGCTGAGCCCTTGCCTACGCTTACAGATCGAAAAACATAGATTCCGCCCTCCGGCGGTTTTTTTTGTTTACGAAAGGGTCCAAAAAATAAAGGAAGCGCATTGCAGTATATAATAATGTCGTTCAACACCAGAAACCGAATGGCCCAAACACTTCAATGGAAGAGAACACATGACCCAAAAAATTCCCCTCCATGTCAACGGGATCGACCACACCGTGCAGGCCGATCCCCAAACGGCCCTGATCTACATCCTGCGCAATGACCTCCGCCTCAAAGGCACAAAATTTGGCTGTGGCCTGGAACAATGCGGCGCGTGCAAGGTCCTCGTGGACGGACAAGCCGTCCCATCCTGCAAACTGCCGGTCGAATCGGTCCAGAAATCCCAGGTCATTACCCTCGAAGGCCTCGGCACCATCAAGCACCTGCATCCAATCCAACGCGCCTTCCTCGAAGAACAGGCGGCCCAATGCGGGTTCTGCACATCCGGTATGATCGTTGCCGCAAAAGCTCTGCTCGACCAGAACCCCAATCCCACAGACGGTGAAATCCGAACCGAACTGGCCATCCACCTCTGCCGCTGTGGCTCTCACAACCGTATTCTCAGAGCCATAAAGCGTGCTGCGAAGGAGATGGCCCCATGAATCGGAACACACAAAATCTTCCCGAACTGGATAGCCTCCTCCGCATCGACCCAGAAGAAACCATCACCCTCTTTCCGGGCAAAGTCGAAATCGGACAGAGCATCTACACCGCCCTTGCCCAAATCGCCGCCGAAGAACTGGGCGTCTCCCTCAACCGAATCAAAATCATCCCCGCCGATACCGATCATTCGGCAAACCCCTCCTCCACAACCGGAAGCAATTCCATCCAGAGCGAAGGAAACGCCATCCGACAGGCAGCCGCCGATGCCCGGCACATCCTTCTCGACCTGGCCGCCTCCCACTTCCAGGTCCCGACAGATCGCCTTATCGTCACAGACGGGATCATCAAAGCACAGGACCAGAACGAACAAATTACCTACTGGGACCTCCTGGGAGGGCGGAAGTTTGAAACACAGGTCACAGGGATCGGCGTCCAGAAATCACCCGAACACTACGCCGTTGTTGGGGGCTCTGCAACCAAACTGAACTTACAAGCCCTCGTCACCGGCGAACCCGTTTTTGTCCACGACCTGGAAGTGCCCAACATGGTACACGCCCGTGTGGTACACCCTCCAGGCTACCGCGCCCATCTCCTGTCTGTAGAGGAACACACTGTGACCAATATGCCAGGTGTCCTCCAGATCGTCAAAAACGGCTCCTTCCTGGGCGTCATTGCCGAACGCGAAGAACAGGCCGTGAACGCCGCCGAAGCCCTCCGATCCAATGCGCAGTGGGAAAATGGCCCACCTTTACCGTCTCAAAGCGACCTCTACGATAACCTCCTGAGGCACCCCAATCAACAAGCCTTTCTAATTGTAGATGGTGCCCCCATCGATGGCCCTGTTCCTCCGATCGCAACTTCTCCCGATGCGACGCAAACCCTGAAAGCCACCTACTACCGTCCCTATCACATGCATGCCTCACTCGGTCCCTCAGCCGCTCTGGCACATCTAAACGAAGGCCGGCTGACAGTATGGTCTCACAGTCAGGGCATTCACTCCCTGCGTGGCGCCCTCGCCCAGGTACTGGACCTGCCCCAGGAGAGCCTCCGCGTTCAGCACGTAGAAGGGTCTGGCTGCTACGGCCACAACGGTGCAGACGATGCAGCCCTGGATGCGGCATTGCTCGCCCGCGCCCTGCCCGGACGGCCCGTCCTGCTCAAGTGGATGCGAGAAGATGAACACGCCTGGGAACCCTATGGCTCTTGTATGGTAGTCAAAATGCAAGGCGATTTAGGCGCAGGTGGAAACGTGAGTGCCTGGAATCACGACGTCTGGAGTTACACCCACTCCGGACGGCCCCGGCCGCTGGAAGGTGCTTCCGACCTCCTGTCCGCCCGACACCTGAATCCCGCAATACCAACACCCACACGTCGCCCTGGCAAAGGCAGCCACAGTTGTATCCACCGCAATGCCGATCCTCTCTACACCTTTTCCAA
>JAPUJS010000275.1 GCA_027296045.1 bacterium
GAGATTGAAGCGGGCGGCACACGGGGGAAACTGATCGCACGGTCTGTGCGGGCCAAGCAGCGAATCGCCCGGGGAGAAGGATCGATCGCAGATCGGCTGATCTATGGAACGATCGGGAAAAAGGTGGTTCGAGAGATCAAAACCAAGCTGTCGCAACGGGTGGGCGGACGGCTGGAACTGTTGATTGTGGGATCGGCAAAAGCGGATCCGGAGGCCCTGGATTTTTTTCAGGATGTGCTGGACATCCAGGCTTTTGAAGGCTATGGCGTAACCGAATGTAGTCCGCTGATTGCGACCAATTCGCTGAGGGGTCAAAAAACGGGATCGGTGGGAAGGCCTTTGCAGGAAGTCAAACTGGTGACAGAAAATGGCGAAGAGATTGCCCATGGCGATCCCGGGACGGGAAAATATTCGGGCAGTGGGGGCGGGGTCGGTGAACTCTGGGTGCATGGGAATCATGTGATGACGGGGTATTTGGACGATCCAGAGCGGACGTCCGAAGTGCTGGTAACCGATGAGGATGGGAAAGTCTGGTATCGTACCGGGGACTTGTTTTTAATGGATGAGGAGGGGTTTTTGACCTTCCAGGGGCGTGTGGGCAGACAGTTTAAACTCAGAAACGGCGAATTTGTAAATCCCGAGCGTCTGGAACGGATTTATGCCCGGGTGCCGCTGATTGAACACGTGCTGGTGTGTGGGGACCAAAATCGAACCTATCCGCTTCCGGTGGTGACGGTGAATCTGGAAGAGGCGCGCTTGCAGACCGATATTCCGGGATTGCCGGTGGATGACGACGAGGCATTGCGAGCCAATTCGGATCTGGCCGACCGGATTCGGGAGCGGCTTCTGGCAGAAGCCACGCAGGCGGGATTGCCAGGGCACGAGCGTCCGCAAAAGGTCCTGGTTTTGCCCGAGTCGTTTAGCGAGGAAACTGGCACGCTGACGCGGGGAGCGCTGAAAAAGGTGGTGCCCAAAGCGATTCAGGAGCAGTTTGCAAAGCAGATCGACACAGCCTACGGGGATTAGGATGCCCATTTTTACAGCCGAAGAATTGAGCCGCGTTGGCCGGGAGATGTATAAACGGGTGGGTGCCGAACCTGACGAAGCGGCGACGGTTGCCGACTTGCTGGTCGAATCGAATCTGGCAGGACACGACTCTCACGGGGTGCGGCGGCTGGTGCAATATGTGGAGGCGGTGCATTCGGGACAGATTCAGCCCCGGGCGAAGGTCGAAATTGAGGAAGAGACGGCTGCGACGGCGGTATTGAAGGGACAGTGGGGGTTCGGGCATGTGACGGCTGTTGCGGCAATGGAGCTTGCAATGGAGAAGGCCCGAGAGGCATCTGTCGGGATTGTGGCCGTGCATCGGTGCAATCATATTGCGCGATTGGGGGCATTCCCGCCTCTGGCTGCTGCCGAAGATATGGTGGGGATGATGAGCAACAATGGCCATGGAGCAGATTTGTCGGTGGCACCCTGGGGTGGAATTGGACGGATTTTATCTGCAAATTGTCTGGCTATGGCGTTTCCTTCGGATCGCGAATTTCCGATTGCACTGGATGTGACCACGGCGGTAGCGGCCGGCGGTAAGGTCCGTCTGGCCGAGGAACGGGGCGAGCGGATTCCGGAGGGGTGGTTGATCGATGCAAAGGGCAATCCGACGACCGATCCGTCGGTGTATTCGACCGCAAATGGTGCCCTATTGCCCTTTGGCGGACAGGTGGGCCACAAGGGGTCGGGGCTGGCAATGATGCTGGATATTCTCTCTGGTGCTCTTTCGCCTGCGGGCTGTTCGATGGCAGATTCTCCGGTGACGGGCAATGCGCTTTTTGTGCAGGCTATCCGGATTGAGGCATTTCGACCCCTGGAGGCATTTAAAACCGAAGTCGGGCGGTTCATTGATTATGTGAAATCCGCTCGCCCGGCCCCCGGATTTGATGAAGTACTGGTGCCCGGAGAACGGTCTTATAGAACAAAGATGCGTCGGCTACAGGAAGGCATTCCGGTTGAGGATGAGACATGGGATAACATCTGCAGGGTTGCCAGAGATTTGGGCGTTGAGATCTGAACTTTTTTGGAGATTCGCAATATCGATCCTGGTTTAGCGCCCTTATGATGAACCGACATTGCAACGCTATGAAGGAATTTTTGATCTCGCATTTGAAACAAGACGCAGGAGGAACCTATGTCTGAAGTTATTCAGGCTGCTGCCAGGACAGCACGGGAGGCGGCTTTGGCGCTCGGTCAGGCGTCTGAGGAGGAACGCAACGGTGCTCTGGAGGCGATTGCCCATGCCCTGGAGGCCAATGAACAGAAAATTGTGGAAGCAAATGCCCGAGACCTGGAGGCGGCAGAAAAGTTACAGGCCGAGGGTAAGATTTCTCAGGCGCTGGTCAAGCGGCTTATATTGGATGCCCAAAAGCTGAAGACCGAAGTAATTGTAGGGGTCTGGAGTGTGGCAGATCAGGAGGAACCGCTCGGAAAAACGCTTGCCGCTACCGAATTGGACGAAGGGTTGAACCTGTATCGCGTTTCGGTGCCCATTGGGGTCCTCGGGATTATTTTTGAATCTCGGCCCGATGCGCTGGTTCAGATTGCGACCCTGTGTTTAAAATCTGGCAATGCCGTGATGTTGAAAGGCGGGAGCGAGGCGTTTCATACCAACCGGGCGCTGGGTGAGGTGATTGTGGGAGCCACTCGAGGGTTGCCCGGCATTCCGGAGGGCTGGCTTCATGTGCTGGAAGCCCGGGAGGACGTGCTGGCCATCCTGAATTTGCACCATCTGATTGATCTCATTATTCCGCGGGGGGGAAATGAACTGGTGCAATATATTATGGAAAATACCAAAATCCCGGTGATGGGGCATGCAGATGGGCTTTGCCATGTGTATGTGGATGCAGCTGCCGACCTGGAAAAAGCGGAACGGATTTCTCTGGATGCAAAAACACAGTATCCGGGTGGGGGCGTGTGTAATGCGGTAGAAACCCTGTTGGTACACCAGGAGATCGCGAAAGCGTTTGTGTCGGAAATGGTCCGGATTTTCCATCGGGCCGGGGTGGAAGTGCGAGGGGATGAAG
>JAPUJS010000276.1 GCA_027296045.1 bacterium
CAAATTGCCTCGTGTTTAAAACTCGCAAAAACCAAACCGGCCAGCAACAGGGCACCGCCGGCAACATACCAATCAAAAACGGTCTCCGGTACATCGAAAGGCGGCAGACTGGACCAGCCAAACGGCGTAAAATGGGCATTGATCAGAAGCCGCCCGATAAAAAATGCAAAATTATACGGTATGTGGAACCCAACCTGAAGTGCGTTGGACGCTATTTTTCCGGAAACCGTCTGATACCAGAATTTGTCTGCCAAAACCCATCAAGACGCAACATCGATCAGCGCGACCGGCAAAATAAAATAGTGACGGGAAAACCGCTTCTGCTTCCACCAGAGGAAAGCAATCGGCAAAAAAACAACCCCAAGGGTTTCATAACTCAAAACAGCTGCTGCATAAGTGCCAATCGCCCCGATCATCAAGTGCCACCGACCTGCTGCCCAGTAGTGAATGGAAAACAAAACAGCACACAGGGAAAACGTGGTCCCCATAAGAAGCCCAGCGGTTGTCACCCAATAAACGGCTTCGTACGGCGCACAATGGATGGCAAAAAGAAAGCCGCTGAGAGCGGCCACACGTGAATCGCGGAAAAGAACCTGAAAAAGCCGGGCGCAAAGCAAACTATTGAAAAAGTGAAACAGAATATTCACCGTATGATAGCCTGCAGGATCTTCGCCAAAAAATTTATAAGCTAAAAAATAATAAAAAATAAGTACCCACCGGGTCGCTTCTTCTTCGGATTGAAAAAGAATCGAAAAATCCGACTGCATATCCCGTGCTTATTTAATATGTCCCATTTCGTCGTATGTCCAGGGCTGGCTGGGAAGCCCTCTGAATCCAATGAGACAGACACAGAGCAACAGGATAACATAGACCCATTGAACCCTTGGGGAAAAATCGACCATCGAAACACTCCGATCGAAATCAGAAAACCGCCTTTGCCTTCACCAGAAGCAAAACACGGCCGTTTATCGATCCATCATTCCAGAGCAAACCCTTTCCGCACATAGGCAAATCGCCCTCGACAGAGGGTTGCACTCACCTCCAGATCACGATCCAATAAAACCAGGTCTGCATCGTATCCCTTCTGCAATTTCCCCTTTCGATCTGCCACACCGATGGTCTGTGCAGGCACAACCGTCGCCATTTGAATCGCCTCGCCAAGAGGCACACCCGCTTCCACCACATTTTTGACTGCCCGATCCATTGTCAAAATACTGCCCGCATGCCGTTTCCAGTCCTCCCGGTAAGCCACATACTCATCCACCCAAACCGGATTGCCCATCACCTCGTACGTTCCCGGTCCCAGGCCTGTTGCCTGCATCGCATCGGTGATCACACAAATCCTGTTATAGGCCTTCATCTTCAACACAAAGGCCAGCATCGCCGGCGTCAGATGATGTCCGTCGGGAATAATCTCCACCGTCAACTCATCCCGCATCAACCCCATTTCGGCAACGCCCAGATGCTTGCCCGAGTCCCCTCGATAAAACGTCGACTGCGCATTATAAAGATGTGTCACCAGCTTTAATCCCGCTTCAATTGCCCGCACAATCTCCTGGTCTGTCGCCATCGAATGCCCCACAGCAGGCACAATCCCCTGGCGGCTCAATTCCTCAATCAACTCCAGAGCGCCTTCACGCTCGGGCGCCAGAGAAACCACACGGATCAGATCGCCGAACCGGTCCAACCAGATTCCATACTCTTCAGGATCGGGATCCCGCATCCAGTCTTCCCGATGGGCGCCTCGCTGTTCGGGATTGTAATACGGACCCTCCAGATAAACACCCAGAAAATCTACGGGTCCATCGGAAGCCGCTTGATAGGCCTGTAAACGCGCCAGACTCTCCATTCGGGATTCCATCGGCGCAGTATTCAAGGTTCCCAAAAGCGCCGTGGTCCCATGCCTGGCGTAGACATCCAGAATCTCTGACAACCCATCTGCGTCTGCCTCTTCAAATGTCTTGCCGCCACCCCCATTCACGTGGAGGTCAACAAAACCCGGTGCAACCGTCAGCCCTCTGGCATCCACCTCATTCAAATCGGATGCGGGTGCCTGTCCAGCTTCATAGACCCCGACAATTTGACCGTCTGCCACGTCGATCACGCCCGGTGCAATCCGCCCTCCGGGATGGACCACGTCCCCGTTCACAAACCGAATTCCAGTCACCCAATTTCCTCTTTATTAGAATACAATTTCATCTTGGCAGATGCCCTGCCACACACTATCTTGTCTCCTCAATCCCCCTTCAGGAAATCCCTATGACTGTTCCAACAAGAACCGTCACAGCCGAGGGTCAATCCATGGGGAAGAACTCGGCGTCTCTTCCCCATGGAAGCGCACCTAATATATGGCACAACACAAAAAAAACAAATCGATTCACTTTTTCCAAAACACTTCGGATCCAGGTTTATGTCCAGCCCCATCCTGATTCTAACGGCCACAGCGTTTGAACAAGCAGAACTCAGAAATAGTCTTCAGAACGCCGCCAGCCAGGTCCTGAGTCACCGTGTCTGGACACGGGGGCACCTGAATGGGCGACCCGTCGTACTCCTGGAAGGCGGAATCGGCCAGGTGAACACGGCCCAGGCCCTGACCACAGCGCTGGACCGGATCCATCCATCCCTGGTCCTGCAAGTCGGGATCGGAGGAGCCTATCTCAACTCGGACTTGAAAATTGGCGACCTGGCTCTTGCAACAGAAGAAAACTACGGAGACATGGGCGTGATCACCCCCAAAGGCTGGCAACCCGCGGATGTCATTGGCATTCCGGTGCTCCAGAAAGAAAGCGACTATTACAATACCTTTCCATTAAATACCGAACATGTCACAGTTGCGGACACGCTCCTGCGCCAACGCGACGAAACACCATCCCTCCAATCCGGTCCTTTTGTGACCGTTCAACAATGCAGCAATCGCACCATTGGAGACGAACTTGCCACCCGTTTCAGTGCCATTTGCGAAAACATGGAAGGGGTTGCAGCCGCCCACCTCTGCACCCTTTACGAAATCCCTTTTCTGGAGCTTCGTGCCATCAGCAATTGTGTTGAAGACTACAACAAAGAGGCCTGGGACATCCCGCTTGCCCTGGCGCGTTCTCAAAACGCCGCCCGTCATCTGATTCAACATCTGTCCATTTAGAGGATTCTATGCATCCTGTTACACTCGGCTACTCGCCCTGTCCAAATGATACTTTCATTTTTTACGGCCTTGTACACAACAAAATCGAGCACGCCCCACCCTTCAAAGAAGTGCTCGAAGACATTGAAACCCTCAACCGAATGGCCCTGAACGGTCAGCTGGACATGACCAAAATCTCCTTCCACGCCCTGGCCCATCTCCGGGATCAGTACTGCCTCCTCCATTCAGGCGGCGCACTCGGCCGCGGCTGTGGCCCCCTGGTCATCGCCCGTGACCCTCTGACGCCATCCGATCTAGCCGGTAAAAAGATCGCCATTCCCGGCAAACTCACCACTGCCGCCCTGCTTCTTCGCCTTTTCAAGCCCGGCCTGGATGATCTGATCGAGATGGCCTTCGATGATATCATGAAGGCCATTCAAAAAGGCGAGGTAGACGCGGGCGTCATCATCCACGAAAGCCGGTTTACCTACCCCGAATACGGCCTCCACAAAGTTATCGATCTGGGTGAATGGTGGGAAGAAACCACAGGCCACCCCATCCCCCTGGGCGGCATTCTCGCCCGTCGAGACCTGGGCACCGACCGCATCGGCCATATCGACCAGGCGCTGAAAGCCAGCGTCGAATATGCCCATACCCACCCTGATACCGTTCGAGACTACATCCACCAGCACGCCCAGGAAATGGACGAACAAATCATGCAACAGCACATCGACCTCTATGTCAACGACTACACGCTGGACTACGGTGCCGATGGAGAAATCGCCATCCAGGACCTGATGACCCGTGCCGAATCCGCCGGTATTATCCCATCGTCCAGGCTGCCGCTATTCATCGATCGATGATCTATAAGCTCATTTCCAAAAACGTCCCCTTGCACCTCACCTTATCCTTGCCATCCCCCACTAACTGCTATAAATTGATACTTCACAAATCGAGAACCTTATCCAACATCCACAAGGAGCATCTCAATGTCTAAACCCAAAATCGGCTTTATCGGACTTGGCATTATGGGTCGCCCAATGTCCAAGCACCTCATTAATGCGGGTTACGAACTGGTCATCTACGATATCGTAGAAGCCTCTGTGACCGAAGTGGCCGCTGCAGGCGCTGCGGTCGCCGGTTCGTGTAAAGAAGTCGCCGAACAGGCCGACGTCATCATCACGATGGTCCCCGACTCCCCGGACGTGGAGGCAGCCGCTCTGGGTGAAAACGGCATTATCGAAGGCATCAGCGAGGGCAACTACTACGTGGATATGAGCACCATCGCCCCGAGCGTCGCCGTCAGCGTGGGCGAAAAGATGGCCGAAAAGGGTGTTTTGTGTCTGGACGGGCCTGTCAGCGGCGGGGATGTGGGCGCCCAAAATGCCACTCTCTCCATCATGGTAGGCGGAGAAGAGGACGTCTTCAACACCATCAAACCCATCTTCGACATCATGGGCAATGCCGTGCTCTGCGGCGCCCTGGGGTCAGGCCAGATCGTAAAAGCCTGTAATCAAGTCCTGGTAGCTGTGACCATTGCCGGCGTGTCCGAAGCCCTCACACTGGGCACCAAAGCAGGGGTGGATCCCATTAAAATCGTCAAAGTCCTCGGCAGCGGCCTTGCCCGCTGCGGCATCCTGGAAAACCGGGGCGAACGCATGGTCAACGGCGACTTTGACCCTGGCTTCCGCATCCGCCTTCACTACAAGGACCTCAACATCATTATGAAGACCGGCAACGACTACCAGGTTCCCCTTCCGGTCACCTCTGTGGTCCACGAACTCTTCAACACCGCCATGGCCAAGGGCCGCAGCGAACTGGACCACTCCGGCCTGCTCACCGTGCTGGAAGACCTGGCAGGCATTGAAGCAAGAACAAAAGAATAGAACCATTAAACAAGAAAAGAGGCTTGGGTATTTGCTATCCAGGCCTCTTTTTTATACTCACCGAAGGACCTGGTTT
>JAPUJS010000277.1 GCA_027296045.1 bacterium
TTCGGTTGTACGATGTGCAGGAGGGAACGGTAGAGGTTGGGGGCCGTCCGGTTCAGCAACTCCGGTTGGAGGGTTTGAGGCAGCAGATCGGGTTGGTGACACAGGATGTGCAATTGTTTCAGGCCACGGTGCGGGAAAACCTGGCTTTGTTTGATCCGGAGATTCTGGACGAGCAGATATTGGAGACCCTGGACGTGCTGGGGTTGATGGACTGGTATGGGACGCTGTCCGACGGCCTGGATACGGTGTTGGCATCCGGCAGCGGGGGACTTTCTGCCGGGGAGGGGCAGTTGTTGGTATTTGCACGCGTTTTTTTGAAGGACCCGGGATTGGTGATTTTAGATGAGCCGTCTTCCCGGCTGGATCCAGCGACGGAGCAGCGAATCAATCAGGCCGTTGGGGCCCTGTTGAAAGAACGGACGGGGATTATTATTGCACACCGGCTGGCAACGGTGCAGCGAGTGGATGAAATTATGATTTTGGAGGATGGGGAGATCCGTGAATTTGGGATCCGGGAAAGTTTAACGAGCGATCCGAATTCGCGATTTTCGAAGTTGCTGAAAACCGGGTTAGAGGAGGTGCTGGGGTGAGGACGGTTCACGGCAGCTTCCGACTGCTTCAGTATCGGCCTGGTCTCTTTCTGGCAACGATTTTTTTCAGGGGTTTGGACGATGTGCTCCCGTTCTTGACGGGTTTGATCATGAAAGAATTTTTCGATGTTCTTACCGGCGACGCCCAGGCCGGGTGGACGGCCTGGAGCCTGGTGGCCCTGTTTGTGGCAATCGAGATTGGCGACCGGTTTGCCCTTTTGGGCTCGGCGCTGGTTTGGCCCCGGTGGTGGTATGCCATTGAAACGCTGTTGCGAAAAAATATGCTCCAGGCAATTTTGCAGGTGGAAGACCCGGGAAGGGTATCCAGTGCTTCCGGGGAGGCAACCAATCGGTTTCGGGACGATGTGCTGGGGATTATACAGTACCTGGAACGATATATCCACATGTGGGGCAATCTGATTTTTGCGGGTTTGGCCATGTACTGGATGTACCAGATCGATGTGACCATTATGATCATCACGGTTATTCCCGGAATCCTGATCGTGACCCTGGTCGAGTTCGCCCGGAAATATATCCATCACTATCGAACGAGGATGCGAGAGACAACCGAGCAAGCGACCCATTTTATCAACGAGATGTTTCAGTCTGTGCTGGCAATCCAGGTCGCGACGACCGAAGACCAGGTGGTGTCTCATTTGAAAGAATTGAACCATGCCCGGCGGAGAGCGACCGTGATCGACAATCTGGTGAATCAGATTTTGAGATCGATCAATTTTAATGTGGGTCATCTCGCAACCGGTGTGATTCTGATCATGGTTGCGCAGAAAGTAAAGTCGGGTTCTTTTACGGTAGGCGATCTGGCTCTTTTTTCGATCTATGTCGGGCAGGTTGCAAGGAGTGGGTCGCTTCTGGGATCTGTGTTGGCACACCATAAGCGGGCGGAGGTGTCGTTTATGCGGATGGCACAGACCGTGGAGGAGCCATCCGGTGAGGTATTATGGGAACATTCTCCCGTTTATCTGCATGAGGCGCGTCCTGCATTGCCTGTGCCAGAGAAAGGCGATCTGGATGTTTGGGATGGGTTGACTGTTACGGGCCTTTGCCATGTTTATCCAAAATCGAAAAATGGGATTCACGATGTGGATTTTGTCGTGCCGTCGGGATCTTTTACGGTGATTACCGGCCGAATTGGCGCAGGGAAAACAACGCTGTTGCGTACCCTTCTGGGTGTGTTGCCGCGACACGCCGGTGAGATTTCCTGGAATGGCAGCCCGGTGGACAATCCTCGAGAATTTTTCGTTCCGCCCCGCACCGCGTATACGCCACAGATCCCTCGCTTGTTTAGTGAATCCCTTCGGGAGAACATTTTGATGGGGTTGCCCGAATCCGAAACTGCTTTGGAAACGGCCATTCGGAAAGGGGTTATGGAAGAGGATCTGGAGAGGCTTGAAGAAGGGCTGGATACGGTGGTGGGGCCACGGGGCGTGAAGCTTTCGGGCGGGCAGATCCAGCGGGCGGCAGCGGCACGGATGTTTATTCGGGATGCAGAATTATTGGTGTTTGACGATTTGTCTTCCGCCCTGGATGTGGAAACAGAACGGGTGCTCTGGGAGCGGGTTTTCGAGGTACAAAATGCAACGTGCCTGGTGGTTTCTCACCGGCGTCCGGCGCTTCGACGGGCAGATCAGATTATCGTTCTGGAAGCAGGGCGTGTGATTGCGACCGGAACACTGGACGATCTTTTAGAGACCTGTGAGGAAATGCAACTGCTGTGGAAAGGGGACGTTCGCTAAGCCAGTGAAAGGAGGGTTTTATGCAGGCTGCTGTGATGAGCTATTGCTTAAAAAATGCGCTTCCAGAGGGCGAGCAGACGCTGGAAGATATGTTGCGATTGGCCGCGCAGGAAGGGATCGAACATGTGGAGGTTTATGCAGGTGCCTGGGAGGTAGATGGGGATATTCGGAAAGCGGCTGAGGGGCTGCGGCAGGTTGCAGATGATACAGGCGTGCGCTTGCCAGTGATGGGGTCCGGCACTCGGTTGGGGAACCTTGGGGAGGAGAGAGATGTGTGTCTGGATCTGCTGAAATCTGAGGTAGAAGCCTGCGCAATTCTGGGCGGGACGGTGATGACACTGCCCATCGTAGATGGCCAACCTGTCCCGCTGGATCGGGAAAATGCCAGGGTCGGGGTTCGG
>JAPUJS010000278.1 GCA_027296045.1 bacterium
CATCGAACGTGCAGTCCTGCAACGTCGGGTTGCTCGGGCCGAGGCCGGGGTTGAAGCAAAAACCGAGGTAGGAAAGCCAAAAACAAACCCGGTCTGAAAAAACAGACCGGGTTTGTTTTCTTGGGTCATACCCCTATCGCATCTGCCACCGCATATGGCTTACATCTCCATCCTGAAATGTAAACCACTTGGTCCAGTCCGAATGCCTCTCCCCAACGCGAACCGTACAGTCCACATGTAATTCCCCACTTCCATCCACCACACTGTTATTTTTCACATCCATCCGCACGGTGTCTTCTCTCCATACCCGTTTGAGGTATTCAATTGCCTTTTCCTTCAATTCCTCCTCCTGGACTTTATCCGCCATCTCGGCCTCCTTATTGAATGATCCAAAGGTTAACGACCTACCCCTTCTCCTAAAATCACCCCTATTTTTTGATCACAAGCCCAAAATAGGTGAGAAAAGCACCTGTGTCAATGCTTCTGGCCCCCGGACGCTAAAAAAGATGGCTTCGATCTCACATTGACCCGGCTTCATTTTTTACTTACTTTTATACGTCATTCTTTTTTATCTTACGAAAATGGTGGTTCGGGGGCCCGACCGATTTTCACAGCCTTGGAGCGTTGTTACATGAGCACCCCTTCCGATGCGGAAATTTTCCAGCAAATTCTTGGACACCTGAAAAGCATCCCACTCCTGAAGCGGCTGACAGAAGCAGAACTGGCCAAGATCTACAATATCTGCAATTTTCAGAAACTGGAAGTGGATGAACTGATGTACAAATTCGGCACGCCCAGTGATAGCCTGTTCATCCTGCTCGACGGTCGTCTGGTTGCCAGGTCACCAACCGGTGCCGATCTGGCCTATATTCCCCCCATCGGCCTGGTGGGCGAAATGGGGGTCTTAACCGACGAGCCCCGATCCGCCGACGTGATCGCGATGGATCCCTCGATGGGATTTCAAATCACCAAAGAAGACCTGATCAACCTCTTCCTCGCCGACGGCGCCATTTGTCGAAAGATCCTCTTAAACCTGGTGATGAGCCTGTCCCAGAAACTCTACGACACCAACGCCGAAATCGAAAAACTTCGCAAAGAACAAGAGCAGCAGGCGGCTGGCGGTCAAAAAGCCGCTGAGAACATCTTCCTGTATTGACCGATGGCCGAAATCAAAGATATCTCCAAAGACAATTTCGACAGCGCAGTATTGGCATCCAAAGGCCTGCTGATGGTCTATTACCACGCCCCCTGGTGTAAACCCTGCGGAAAAATGGAAAAAACCCTGGATGCCATAGCAGATGAAGTGGCAGAGAAAATAGGTGTCGTCCAGGTCAATACCGATCAGGAAGAAGAAATCATCACCCAGCAGAAAATACGCTCCATCCCCACGTTTCAAGTCTTCAAAGACGGCAATCCTATCGAGCGCTTTCGAGGCTCTCTTACCAAACTGGAATTACTGGGCCAGTTGAGCGACATCATCACACAGGAAAGCAACGAAGCGGATTCGGAAGCAGAGGGGGATTCGAAACCTGCAAAAGAAGAGAGTGCCG
Source organism: bacterium (assembly GCA_027296045.1). GTDB lineage: Bacteria > Latescibacterota > UBA2968 > UBA2968 > UBA2968 > JAPUJS01. The sequence continues at coordinate 1,551 of JAPUJS010000278.1, forward strand.
AGGAAGCGCCCCAAGAGAAACCCGCTGAAGAAGCTTCGGAAGAGTAAGCGAAACATCGTCCTATCATCCACATTCAACCAAACAAAGGGCATATGTCATGGCCGAATCCGAACTGCCACCTGACGATTCAGAAGACGAACAACACCAGCCTGAAGAAACACACGATGCGTCTGAATTTCCGGAAGAGGGGATTTCCCGGCTCCAGTTTTCCCAACTCTCGTCCAAGGAACCCGAGCCGGGAGAAAAAAACGTGGACCGGTTTGACGACGTGCCGCTTCTCATCTCGATTGAACTGGGCCGAATCAACCTGCCCATCCGGGAAATTCTGGACCTCAAAGAAGGCTCGATTGTCGAAACCAAAAAGCCTTCCGGACAGCCGATGGAAATCATGGTCAATGACCGGCTCTTCGGCAGGGGCGAAGTCGTCGTGGTGGGGGACAACCTCGCCATCCGGATCACCGACCTGATAAAACCCGACCTGACTTGACTTCCCTGTCATTATTGTTGTTCTTTACGGCCTGCTCGTTAAATAGCAGGCCATTTTTACGTCCATCTGAAGGAGAAGCCTATGGCAACCTATCGTGTAGGGCTCATTGGATGCGGCGGCCGACAAAACGCCCATGTAGGCGCTTTCCGCGACAACGATGCGTGTGAAATTGTAGCCGTTGCAGACCTTCTTGAAGAAGCCCGAACAGAATTCGCCCAAAAGCATAACATTCCGAAAACCTATGAATTTGTTGGGGAAATGGTTCAAGATGCCGGTGTAGACATAGTAACCATTGTGACGCGTCCCAAGTGGATGTATCAACCTGTGATGGACGCGGTTCAGGCGGGTGTCAAAGGCATTTTGCAGGAAAAGCCCTTTCAGGTCAACATCGAGCAATCGCGCGAGGTCCTAGAGGCTGCCCAAACCGCCGGCATCCCCATGCTGGTCAACCACCAGTATCGCTTCTTTGAACTTGCCGATCGCATGCGCGACATCGTATTGAGTGGCGATCTGGGAGAGGTCGAGTTCTTCCGCTCCATCAGCGCCATCAAACTGCACGGCCAGGGCACCCACATGATCGACTTCGTACGTTTTCTATATGACGATCGCCCGTTTTCCTGGTGTCTGGGCAACTTTGCCGGAAAAGAAACGTTCGACGCCAAACAAATCGGCCCGGATTACGATGCCGGTGTGATCGCCTTTGACAACGACGTCCCGCTTTACGTCGAAGCCGGTCGGGGGTCTTCCAGATCGCCCTATCCCGACAATCGGCTCAATCTCTATGCCGATGTGGTCTGCACCAAAGGACGCATCTGGTTTGGCCTCTCCCACGGCTTGCGGATCTGGTGGCCAAACGGCAAATATGAAGAAATCGAAGGCGCCTGGCCGGCCATGGGTGAACCGGCCCAATTTCGCCTGGTGGAAAGCCTGATCGATGCCATTGAAAACGGCACCGAAAGTCGGTGTGACGCAACAAAAGCACTGGCCACATCCGAAGCCCTGTGTGGCCTGTTAGAATCGGGCTTGACCAACCAGCGTGTCACCTTCCCGCTCGATATCGCGCCCGATCTGATGGAACGCGTTCAAAAACGGCTGGGCGCGTAACTTCTCTGCAACAGAGCATACAAAAAGGCAAAAGGAACGTTCCTTTTGCCTTTTTGTTTAGAATATGCAGGAAAGAAATCCGGCCTCAGGCCAGGTTTCCCTTCAATGCAATCTTTACCGTATCCTTGTCTTCCAGCCGATACCCGCTTGCAAGCGCGTTGAACCCTTCTGCAATCCGTTCCAGCGGCAACACATGGCTCACCATCTCGGCATAGGGAAATTCGTTCTTTTCCAGAATCGGAATCGCACGGGCAAAATACTCGGCACGACCGCCCCAGATGGCCTCCAATCGCAAATTCTTGCGCATCAACATCTGATTGGGATTAAACGCAAAGGTCCCGATATCCACATAATGCCCCATTTCCACATAGGTTCCACTGTGGCGTACATATCCCAGCCCTTCGTTGATTGCCGGTAAAAATCCGGCACATTCAAACACCACGTCGGCGCCTTCGCCCCGTTGCGTCTCTTCTAAAACCAGCCTGGTCCGCTCTTCTGGATCGCTGACCTCGCCGATATCGATGGTCACGTCTGCTCCCATCTTCTTCGCCAATTCCAATCGGCCGGAAGGTCCTCCCACAATAATCAGACGCCCCGCCCCACTCACCTTGGCGCAGATCAGGGTCACCAACCCAATTGCCCCGGACCCCTGAATCACGGCCGTATCGCCAAATTTCAAGCCCGACCGCATCACACCGTGCACACCAATATTGAAAGGCTCGGTAATCACCGCTACTTCCGGCGGCATATTCACTTTATACACTACAGACTCTGGATGAAAAAGATAGATATAATCGGCGAACCCACCCGTAAAGGTCGGCGGGCCATCTGCATCCATAAACCCGTAAATGCCACCAGGCGTTCGAGGGAAGAACACAACACGGTCGCCTTCTTTCAGCGTTTGTCCGAAATAATCGGTCCCAACCCCATCCCCCAACTGCTCAATGATGCCCACATTCTCGTGCCCCAGGAGAATTTCGCCCTCCAACCGCTGGTGCTCCCAGTTGTGTAAATCCGTCCCGCAAATCCCTGCCATCTCTTGCCGCAGCAAAATAGACCCCGGTTCGGGTTCGGGCACTTCATATTCCCGCATCTCAAATCGTTCGCCCACCATCACGGCGGCACGTCCAGTCCTGCCCATTTTATCTCTCCTTTAAGTAAGCTCTATAAACAACACCCACATCGGCCGTGCGCCGACTTCCTTCACCTCCAATGCATCCAACGCCCCGGTTTCCTGGTCAATTCGATACGAAGCCAGTTTCCCCGACCCCTGCCCCGCTGCATACAAAAACGAACCGGTCGGATCCAGATTGAACACCCGGGGTGTCGGCTCGGTTGGCGTTTGCCCCAAAGAAGTCAATTCCCCGGTCTGTCCGTCGATCCCAAACCCGGCAATGCTATTGTGCCCGCGATTTGACACATAGATAAATTTACCCGATGGGTGGATATGAATCTGTGCCGTCGTATTGTCTTCACCATACCCGTCCGGCAATGTCGACAGGGTTTGAAAAGCTTCCAGGGTCCCGGTGGTGGTGTCAAACCGATAGGCCGAAATGGTCGACCCATCTTCATTGGAAGAATACACCACATCCAGATGGGGATGAAAATCAAGATGTCGGGGTCCATCTTCGGCCGCCACCTTTGCCTGCGCATTTGGCGTCAGGCTGCCTGTATCGGAATCGAAGACAAACTGATAGACCCCATTGGGAGGCATCGTATGCGGCACAAATACATACCGATTGCTTCGATCTGTCTGAATCCAGTGTGCATGTTCTTCGGTTTCCTGAACCGACACCGGAGTCTCGATAGCAACGCCACTTTCGCCCAGAGCGTGGACCTGTGCTTTGCCAGCACCATAATAAGAAGACAACAGGAACTTACCCGTTCGATCGACAAACAAATAGCAAGGATCGGCATCCAGAGGCGTCTTTCCCGCCAACGAAAGGTCCCCAGAACGCGGGTCCACATGAAAGGTCCCGATCGTATTGTCTCCCCGCAAACCCACATAAACACATTCGTTTTTCCAGTCCACGGCCAGAGGCGCCGGTCCTCCATCCACCGCGACCTCCCCCTGGGGTTGGAGGGCACCGTTTTCTGGATCTAAAATAAACCTCAAAATCTTATCTTCGCCTGCAATCGAAATATACACATGGGTTGCCATGATCATCCCTCTCAAAAAGGTTCCATTCACTTTTGGGAAAGCAATATAAAACGCTCTCCAACTCTTGAAAAGCCAAACTTGCACCCCCATATTTTCCGTGCGATGTAAAGAGCTTGACCAGCAGTAAATATCTGTAATTTCAAAGCGAATGACACGATATACCCAATCCAAAGGACTGTCAAAATGGATTGTCCTTGACAGGGTTTGATTATCCGATATATTTATTCGCGAATTGCCGAATGCCTTTGATCTTAAGCGACTGTTTGTGTGCGGATGTAGTTCAACTGGATAGAACACCTGACTACGGATCAGGCGGTTCCGGGTTCGAACCCTGGCATCCGCACCATAAAAAACAACGGGTTACGAGAAGTTCTTCGTAGCCCGTTTTTTGTGCTGTGACCTGACTGTGACCAAAATGAGAATTTGTGACCATTCTACCCATCTCCAGCCCCCCCGCCCCATCCATTCAGCTCTGTCAACCGCCATCACAACAACAACACCCACTATTTCAGATTTCTGAAAATAAAGGGCTTGCGACAGTACTATCGCAAGCCCTTCTCTGTTACCATACCCCACTCCAATCTAAACCAACGCAAAGATGACGTAAGTTCATTATTTACAACCCTTCCAAAGACAGGATTTTGACAGTTTTGGCAAATTAGTCGAAATAGCCCCATGCTTCAGTTCAAGCCTGTCAAGGCCTTACGTCGTTTGTCTATTTGGGGGATTTCGGGGATTTCGGAACTTTTTTCTACCTAAGCCTCTGTTTTAGTGTGCGATGCGGAGTGGCGAGGCAATACAGCATTCTTGCGACACGCGAATGTGGAAGTGATTGTGCGTATGAGGTTCGAGGGCTTTGGGCGGTTTTTCCAGGCTGGGAAAGTAACGCCCGCAACCGCTTCCACAGAAGGGCGGGCTTACGTCCAGCCGAAAAACCGAACAAAGACCCATACTGGGAGGTGGTACGCTCGGTGCGTGGGTTGGTGGGAGGTTGGGGTTAGGCTTGCTGCGATTCAATCTTGCGGCCTGGTTCCATCATCAGGCTGGATTGAATGATTGGCTTGGGGGGAAGTGCGGGCAGGGGGCACGGCTTTAAAAGAACGCGGGACACAGCAAAAGAAGTCTCTGTATTCAGTGTCTTCTTTTGCTGTTGGCGCGCAACAACTTTATCTCCGCCGTGTTCTCTGGCCGCGCTTCTCCATCAAGCCTGTGGGGTGTCTATAGGAAATGGGAGATGGATTGAAGTTTAGTTAGGCAGAAAACAGGAGGGTTCTAAACTCAGAAGGGCCCACGATTTGAACATCATCACGGGTGGTAGGGAAATCGTCATCATTGACGGTCACAATATAATTGGCATTGGCCTCAACTGCACATTCCAGAAAGCGGTTATCTGGTTCATGCGTGCACGCACCTTCATCCCCTACGGCGAATGTGACCATTGGGTGGATAGGGTGGCCGTGCTGTCTGATTCCGGCCAGAATGTCGGCAACAAACTGCGGAGCATAGGTGCGCGCGTCTTGTTCGGAGAGCCTGTTGAGCACGTTTTCATACTCTTGGAACATATCCTCTGAGTAGAAAAAAGAAAGCTGCTCTACTGGTAGACCAGAGAAAGCAGCTTCAAGGATGGCTGTGGCAGGATCGCCTTTGAAATAGAGCACCAGAATATTGGTATCGAAGACAACGCGCATAGCAGGATTAGTGAGCTCCTTTTGAAACCTGACGCTTTGCGGCTTCTTCTTCGGCAATGTCCTCGGATAGTTGCCCGATTTCCTTCTCGGACATATGTGCCAATGGACCCTTTTTGAATGATTCGTGGGCTTGTTTGAGCCACGCTGGTGGTTCGCGCAGGTCCTCTTTCCTGATTTTCTTGAATTTCTCTGGCTTTGCTGGTTTCATCACAAGACTCCCGTGGGCAAATGAAAAACTGACCTGGTCGCCGATGTCTACGCGAAGGCGCTGGCGGAACGGCTTTGGGATTTCGACCAATCCGTTGGGGTTGATCTTTTGGATGGTTGGGGTGGGCATACATTACACTGGAAATATAGCATATTCTTGATATCCTGTAAAGCAGGCTCGTCGGCGGTGAGCATACATTTTGTGTATGGATCAGGTCACAGTTTTGCGGGCACTGGATATGGCTGGCCTTTGCTGGCCTCGATGGCTTGCTCGATGTGCGCTTGAGTTTCTTCCTCAGAGTACGGGGATGAGGGAAACGAGTCCAGCAATTCCCTGAGTTCGCGGGCCCCTTCGGTACGGCGGGCTTTTTCGGATATAATGGAGACAACTGGCTGGTGGTGCTCGTTTTCAAACACCAGGCAGTCGCCCTCTTTCTCCAATTGGGCTACCAGTTCTTTGACCGCGTCTGGGGCCTGGTTGAGTGGCTGTCGCTTGACCATTTCATGTGCCCTTTTTTTGAATGATCGAGGTTTGGTGAGCATAGGTATGGGAAATATAGCATAACGGGGGGTGAGAAGTCAAACTTCTGCATCTGCTCTACATCTTCTGGATTGGATACGGAGACATGCCGAGGTAAGTAAGGGAGGGGGCAGTAACCATTACGCGGACCTCGTGGACTTCGAAGCAGACGAAAAAATTCCAGAAGCATGACCGTTCTTTCATATCATATCATCAAAACATAAAGGGACTGCGTAATTTTCACAGTCCCTTTTCTATGGTCTGAACGCTCCATTCATTAGTGCGCCAAAGCACATGAACCATATTCAGATGCTCTAAACTGTGACCTCACTGTGACCAAAATCAGCCCAAAAGACCACGAATACATACTAAAGGATAAAAAAACAGCAAGTAATACTACGCCATTAACACATTGTAACACAATTACCTATAACAATAAATACCGTTTTATAAGGCACTTGTAATCACCTCAATCACTGACTACGGATCAGACGGTTCCGGGTTCGAACCCTGGCATCCGCACCATTATAAAAAACGGGCTACGACTTATTTGTTGTAGCCCGCTTTTGCTGTCCGTGAAGGCGCTGAAAGACGGCGGAACTTCGT
>JAPUJS010000279.1 GCA_027296045.1 bacterium
CGACGGCTTAAACAACGTCACCAAACACCCACCGACAGCCGCCAGCAAAATTCCCATCACAAACTGCCAGTTCAAACTCCCCCACCCACCGGAAGGCGGGTGCAACACCAGAGACACCACCGCATTCACCATAGGCGCTCCGGCAAACACAATCGACATCACCACCGCCGGCGTTCCTTTTGCACCAAAGGCCAGCAGCACGCCAAAAGCTCCGATCGCGCCCACAATCCCGGCCAGCAAGGACCAGGTCAACCCCCGCATCGGAAACACCCAGTCCGATCCATTCATCACCAGCACAATGATCGATCCGATTACAGCCGTCAACAAATACGCCACACCCACAAACAGAAAGGCCTTATACCGCCCGTTCACCGGGTCGGCCATCCCCATCTGTCCCGTGTGCAAAAAGATCCCGTACAACCCCCACGCCCCCACCGTCATCAGCGCAAAAACCAACCACGTAAGCCCGGAAGATGAAGCATGTTCAGCCGGCATCTGAAACCCTCCCTGAGTGAAAGTCCGAATCGGTTACATACCCTCGATACACCTCCAGTGCTGCCTCGGCCATCCTTTCGTCGCCAAATACGCGATGCACCACGTCTTTGCCCTGCTTTCCCATCGCCTCGCGCCCTTCCGTGTCCTTCATCATCTTCAACAAACCGGCCGCCAGCGCCTCCGGAGAATTTGGCTCCACCAGAATCCCGCCTCCAGTCGCCGCGATCACCTCTGGAAACACCCCGTGCCGCGGCTGCACCACCGGCACCCCATTGGCCATCGCCTCCAAAAGAAACAACCCCTTCGGTTCCCGATAAGTCGTTGGCACAGACAACACGTGAATACGGTTTAAGAAATCAATCTTCTGCTCCAGGTCCACTTCGCCCCGAGACTCAAAAACATCCGAAAGCCCCCAGGCGTCAAGCTGCGCGCGAACCTGCTGAAAATAAGCCTCATCCCGCTTGCCCAAATAACCCGCCACCTGGAGCCGGAGCTTCTCTTTGCCCACCTGACCCGCCAACTGGTGAAATGCATCTGCCAGAACATGCAGCCCTTTCTCTGGACAGATGCGGGCCAGATAGCCAATCGTAAAAGGCACTTCCGGCAAATCCCGCTCCCCAACGCCGTGGCCTTCCAGACGAATTCCCAGCCGAACCACATGGATTCGATCCCGCGACACATCCAGATAGCCTGCCATAAAATCGGCATAATCATCACAGGTCGCCATAAACCCATCTACATCGTTCGCCCGTTCGCGCAACAACTGAAGCGCCTCCGATTGGTAGGGCTCAATCAACCCTTTCAGAAAAATGTCTTCCCCCTGAAGCGAACACAAAACGGGAACCTGAAGTTCCCGTTTGATTTCCCTCGCCATTCCCAAAAACATCGAATTGGTCAACTGCACCAGATCCGGCCTGTAGTCTTCCTTCAACCAGCGCACCAGCTTGGCCAGTTCCTTTTTTTGCGGACCCACCTCGCCTTCCAGCACCGATACGGTAAGTGCCCCCAGATCTTCCGGTCGGGTCGAACCGGCCAATCGTGCCAGACCGTTCAGCAACACCTTGCTATTCAACAAGCGATCCACAAACCAGGGCGTGTGCCGAAACAATCCCACCTTCTGCTGCAAATAAACGTTAATTCCGCCGTAAAATACCTGGTCGATACTCACATTGGGCTCGTCGGTCCGCAAAGGCGTATACGTCGGGATCAACGCAAAATCCACCCCCTTGCGCTGAAGCGAAGCAGCCAGCGTATTATCATGAATACAACTCCCACAATACATCCCCGCCGCCCCCGCTGCGATATAAGCAATCCGCATAAAAAACGCCACCGAATCTCAAAAAACCCGCCTTACCCGATAATCTAAACCTCCATGGTCTCGTAATAATCCACATCCTCAGGCAACGAACACATCTCTCCCATGGGCTTGAAAATTGGCGTCACATCGTTGATATACACCTTCCCACTCAGAATATCCACAATACCGTCTACACACTCCGGATGCACTTTTAAGAATTGGGCAAAACTGAAATCTTTGGTGTAAAACGCATATACCAGCTTCCGAATCGCCTCCATTCCCGCAATAAACTCCGAACCCCATCCGCCCAACTGTGCCCCAGAAAAATCATCTTTGTCAAACGCCTCATGAATCGCATCGGCCGCCATCTCGCCCGATTTTAAAGCCAGAAACACGCCCGAAGAATACACCGGATCCAGAAAACCATATGCATCGCCTATCAGCACCCACCCCAGCCCGGCAACCGCACGCGATCGGTAGGAGAAATCTTGTGTCACCTTCACCGGAAACAACTGCTCTGCACCCACCAGCCGTTCTTTCATGCGGGCACATTTCTCCAACTCGGTTTCGAAAATTTCCTGCGGTGTCCCTTCCCGTTCCCGGAACAGATAATCCAGCCCGCCTACAACTCCCACGCTGACCACATCGTCTGACAAAGGAATCGACCAGAACCAAGAGTCTTTCTCCTTTGTGTGCAAGATCAACGTCGCCCCTTCATCAATCCCTTCATCCCGATACCCGCCTTTAAAATGCGTGAAAATCGAAGCCTTCTTTAATTCCGGTTCCACCGTCTTCAGGTTCAATTTTCGCGAAAGGAGCGCACTCCGACCCGTCGCATCCACCACCACCCTGGCCGACAAATCATTCACCCGACCGTTGCGATATTTCACCCGAACACCTATTGCCCGATCCCCATCAAAAATGACCTGGAGCACGCTGGCACCCTGCCTTACTTCAGCACCCTTTTCCCGGGCGTTGTCCATCATCATTTGGTCAAACTCACTGCGCAGCACCTGCCAGGTAACAGAGCTTTCGTGCGGATCGTGTTTGTAAAAATAAAACGGTGCCGACCCCTTTCCCGAACCACTGAAAAACTGCACACTGTATTTTCTGGTAAACGCACTTTTTTTCAGCTTGTCCAAAACACCCAATCGTTTAAACGACCAGTACGTCCCGGGCATCAACGATTCGCCAATTTGAAACCGGGGAAACTTTTCCCGTTCCAACACCAATACTCGATGACCATATTCAGCCACCAGAGCCGCCGTTGTACTGCCTGCAGGCCCGCCCCCAATCACAATCACATCATAAAGTTCTTTCTTACCATACACCCCGTTTGTTTTTCCCATCGTCCTTCCTTTGCCTCCCATTCCTGCAATTTCCTAGCGATGATCCGTAAACCGTCTTGCCTTGAGCTCAAACCGTGGGAGCGTGTTGTTGGGCACCGTCTGTACATAAGTGCGAATCCCCAAAACGTGCCGCACCTCCTTGGCCACGGCCTCGGCAATCGAACCCGGTTCGCCCCCGTTCACTTCCATCCGAATTTCCATATCATCCATCGCGTGCCGTTGATAGATATCGACGGCAAACTCGGTTACCTCGGGAAATCCCCGTACCACATTTTCAATCGAGCTGGGATACACATTCACCCCGCGGATAATCATCGCGTCATCGAGACGTCCGATCACCCCGCCTTCCAGACGGAAAAAAGTGCGCCCGCATGCACAGGGCTCCGTCTGCAGTTTCACCCGATCGCCGGTGCGGTACCGAATCACAGGCATGCCAACCCGCCCCAGATTCGTAATCACCAGTTCCCCTTCAGCAGCAAATTCATCCGAATCCGGGTCGATCACTTCACAGATAAATTCACCTTCATTTAAATGCATCCCTTCCCGAACGTGGCATTCAAATCCCCACGCGCCTACCTCGGTCGCCCCCACGTGGTCATAACACCGGGCATCCCAGGCCTGTTCAATACGCCCTTTCGTCCCCGGCAAGCTGGCCCCCGGTTCCCCTGCATGAATGGTGGTCCGAATGCTGGATCCTGCAATATCGATACCCTCCGCTTCGGCCACCTCGGCCAGATGCAACGCATAGGTAGGCGTGCAAACCAGCACCGTGGCCTGGTAGTCCTCAATCGCCTGCAACCGCTGAATCGAAGACATCGCCCCACCAGAGATCGACATCGCCCCGATTGTCCGAGCGCCTTCGTGGGCGGTCCAGAAGCCGATAAATGGACCGAAAGAAAAGGCAAAAAACAGGCGATCCTCAGCCGTCACGCCCGCCCCGCGATACACAGATTCCCAGCACCGGGCAAACCAGTCCCAGCTTTCCTCCGTATCCAACCAGCGCAGCGGTTTCCCGGTCGTGCCCGACGTCTGATGAATCCGAATAAAATGTTCCAGCGGAAACGTCAGATTGGTACCATAGGGGCGATGTGCGTCCTGATCGGCCGAAAGCTCTGCTTTGGTCGTGAAAGGCAACCGCCGATAATCGGCCAGCGTCTGCACATCTTCCGGTTGATGGATTCCGGCAGCCCGAAGCTTCTGTTGATAGAATGGATTCTGTTTCAAGACCAGAGCCAGTATCTCCTGCAACTTTTGAAGTTGTAGCCCTTCAAGCGCACCCCGGTCCAGCGTCTCGTTTTCGGAACTCATAAATTCAATTCAAAACCGCAATAAAGTTCAGACGGATTGGCCGGGATCACCGATGTCGATCCAAATCCCCTCGTTTCATACTTCCGATCCGTCAAATTTTTGGCATTAATTCGCCACTTCGTCTGTTTGTATGTATACGACACCGAAGCGTCGAAGGTCAACACATCCCGAATCTTAAACTGATTTTTCTCGGCAATAAACTGGCTGGTCGTATACCGGGCGCCCGCCCCGATCTCCAATCCATTTTCAAACCGTCTCGAGGTCCAGAGATTCAAGATATGTCGCGGCGAAAAAGCCGGCTCATTTCCAGAACGATCTATCCGCTGAAACGTCACGCCCGTCAACGTCAGCACCGGCACCAGCTCGGCAAAGCGCGTGAGTTCGGCATCCGAAAAAGCATAGGCCAAAAACGTGTGCCAGTTTCGAATCGGCTGTACCATCACTTCCAGTTCCACCCCCCGAGACCGCTGATCCCCATTTTGGCGGGTCACCCCCGTCGCGTCCGGAATCCCGATATTGTCCTTTTTCAACTGGTAGACCGCCAGAGAAGCGTGCAGCCGATTGTCCAACAAATATTTTTTCACGCCCGCTTCAACTTGCGTGCTCTTTTCCACCTCTCGAGGCCCCACCACCTGACTCGAAGGGGGTGCAAAAGCGCGGCCTGCATTGGCATAAAAAGAAAGATCCGACATGGGCGACAAAACCAACCCCACCATTGGACTGAACGGATTGTAGTTTCGAGAGGTGGAAGACACTGGATCGTCGTAATCGATCCGATCGTAACGCCCGCCCAAAAACACCTGGAAACGTTCTGAAAATGCGATCCGATCCACCAGATAAGGTGCAATCACCAAACTCTTGGAATCCGCAGCTTGCGATTGCCCCGGAATAAGAAAAAAAGGCCGACTTGCCGTTTCTACCGGGTTGAACAAATCGATATTGGGCAACACGGCCACATCCAGCGAAAACCGATCCTTCCACCGAATCAGCTCCAACCCCGTCAAAAGTGTATGCGCTACCGATCCTGTCGAAAAAGTGAACATCAACTCAAGCTGGTTGCCCAACACCTTCTGCCGGTCGTCCAGAATCAACAGCGCCCGAATCAGGTCCAGGCTTCCCTGCGCATTGGGAAATACGCCGTTAAACAACGTACCCTGAGACAACCACGAAAAATCGGTATAATACAGCTTGTTGCGCAATGTCACATGTTTGGACAACCGCGATTGTAAATCCACTTTGGCCCGATAAATCTCCTGATCCGAAACATCAAACGGCGACTGATACGACCGGGTCCTTGGCACATCGGCCAGCCTGCTTCCAACCACCGGCAACCCCGAATCCGACTTATATTCGCTGGTCACATATTCAAAATTTGCCGTCACCGTCGTCTCTTCGCTTGGCCGCCAAGTCACTGCCGGGTTCACCGCCCAGGTCCCGTTGTCCTTCTCATCCCGATAGTGGTCCGATACCTGTCGAAGCGCGTTCACCCGAAACGCCACCCCGTCCTCCAGATTTGCCCACCCGACATCCATCGTACCCCGAGCGGTTTTGTAAGGGCCATAAGACCCCTTGAGCTGAAAGTGGTTTTTAAAAATCGGCTGTTTCCGACTCAGGTTCACCGACCCCGAAAGCGGGTTGCCACCATAGAGAAACGCTCCCGGCCCCTTCAACACCTCCACCCGTTCCATATTGTACAGATTGTAAAACGTCACCTCCGGCTCGGCGGTCCCATCCGTTAAGACCAGCCCGCTCGACAGCGAGTCAAACCCCCGAATGATAAAAAAATCCGTCACCCCAAACACCGACTGCACATTCACGCCACTCACGTTGCGCAACGCATCGCCCAACACCACGCTGCTCTGATGTTCAAATAAACCGCGGTTCACCACCCCGATGCTGGCCGGTGTCAATCGCAGCAACACAGGAACCTTGGTCGCCACCGTGCTGACCGTCGGAATTTTCTCCTTGCTCTCCGTCACCACGATCTCTTCTCCGGCATACACCGGAAGATCGTCTTCTTTCTCCTGCCCTTCTTCTGCAAAAAGCCCGTTTGACGCGAGCCCCAAAATCAACGCCAGTGTCCAGAACGCAACCCGATAAACCTGCGCCATACATTATTCCTCTTGTTTATGACTCTTTACTCCCGGCGCGTTTCAAGAGCCCTCATGATAGAAGACTACGGATTTACACTCCCGCCATTCCCCGCCAACTCCAAACACACCATCTTTTTCATATCCCGAACGAAAACCTTGCCATTGGCCAAAGTCGGCCCCGTCCAGCAGCGTCCCGACAACACCTGCACAACGCCCTTCTCCCGATATCCTTCCGGCGTCGCTTCCACCAAACCCAATTTCCCTGTATCGCTCATAATAATCAAATGTCCATCGGCATAGATCAACGCCCCTTTCCCAAACCCACGGTGTTTCCACTGTTCCTTCCCCGTTTTGGCTTCGATGCACTTCAAGATCGCATTGTCAAAACCATACAGATAATCGCCGTGCAAAACCGATGTACTGAAATGATTCTTCATCCCCCGATTTTCCCAGATCTTCTTCGCACCCAGACCACCCTTTCGTTTTTCAACCTGCAACAGGGCGGCCCCATGGTCATAGCCGGAAGAAATAAAAATCTGATCGGGCGGTACAAAAATCGGGGTCGCGATATTCAAGTCATAAGATGTCACCCACGGAAATCTCCAATAAACCCGACCATCGGTCGGCGAGAGTCCAACAGCCCCATTCCCGGACAAAAACACCACCTGTCGCACACCTGCGATGTCCACGGCAATCGGGGAGGAATAGGCGACAATATCCTCCTGAGACGCCCACTTCACCTTGCCATCGGTTTTGTCCAGCGCCAGAAACGTCCCTCGCCGCGTCCCGGCTTCCAGAAGCAGCAAATCGCCCTCGATGATTGGTGAAGTCGCAAATCCGAATTTTGGAATGCTGCTGCCAAGTCCGTCGTAAAGATCCACCACCCACAGCTTTTTCCCATCCTTTGCACCCAGAGCATACAGCCATCCCTCGGCCCCAAGCACATACACCCGATCGCCTTCCACCGTCGGCTGGGAACGCGGCCCATTCCCGCCCTGTCCTTCATAAAGCTTCGCCCCGGTCTTAAACCGCCACAGCTCCTTACCCGTCCGTTCGTCCAGGCAAATGACAAATTCGTCTTCCCCACTCGAAAACATAGTATAGACCCGACCATCTGCCACCGAAATCCCCGAAAATCCCTGCCCAAGCGGGCTTTCCCAGACCACTTTGGGTCCCCCCTTTGGCCAGGTCGTTAACAACCCGGTCTCTTCAGAAACCCCGGTCCGATTGGGGCCCAACCACTGCGGCCAGTTTGCCTGAACCGGACAAACTTCCAAAAACAGCACAGCCGCTGTACATCCCACAATCCAACGCCCCATCATGCTGAACTCTCCTTCCGAATCAAGGGACACCCCGGCCGCAATCCCTTCTCAGGTATACCGTGAATTTCGATACCGTTCGTGATAAAATATGGGCAACAACTGGTCCACCTGCAACAACCCCTTTCGACTCAACGTCACTCCCCGATCGTCAAATTTCAACATCCCATCGTCTTGAAGCTTTTGATACGCCTCCCCAAACCGATCCAGAATATGAACGCCAAACTTGGTCAAAAAATAATCCGTCTCAATATGCCCCAGCTTCAACTGCAAAATCATCTCCCTTACCAGTCGTTCCTCTTCTGTTGTCACAAAGGCCCGGTTCAACGGCAACCGCCCTTCCCCAACCGCCTCCAGATAGGGATCCCAATGCGTTTGATTCTGAAAGTGAAATCCGTTTACGTGGGAAAAAGACGCCACACCGGTACCGATCAAGTCGGCACTGCGCCACAGCGCATCCCGATAAACAAACCGATTGAGGCGACCCTTTTTCACCAGTGTATACGCGCTGGAGGTCTCATAATCTGCTTCCCCAAACTGATCCATCGCATAATCGTGCCACGCCCGCTTTGTCTCCCAATCTGCCACCGGCACCGGATCGGCGGACCCGTCCAAAATAGCCTTTGAATACACCGTATTAAACGGCAACTCCATCTGATAAATCGTCACACTATCCGGATCCAGATCAATGGTCCGCTGAACCGTCTCCTTCCACGTCTCCCACGTCTCGCCCACCATCCCGGAGATCAAATCCACATTCACCTGTTCAAAATCCTGCGCTTTCACCCACGGCATGACCGCATAAATCTCTCGACTCACATGCGCCCGCCCGTTTTCCCGCAAAATCTCGTCGTTCAAGTTCTCCAACCCCAGGCTCAGCCTGGTCACGCCAATCTCCCGAATCGCCTCCACTTTCGACTCCGACAGCGTACCCGGTTCGCATTCAAACGCCACTTCTTCGGCTGCATCCCACGGCATAGCTGCCTGGATCCGTTCCACCAGAGCCTTCAAATGCTTCACACTGATATAAGACGGCGTCCCCCCGCCAAAATACACAAAATTCAATTCCCGTCCCGCAAATCGAGGCAAGGCGCTATACAGTTCCACCTCCCTTGCCAGCGTATCCACATAGGTCTCTATTTCCGAACTGTTTCGATCGGTATAGACCCGAAAATAACAGAATTTACACCGCTTCCGACAAAAGGGAATATGCAGATAAAGCCCCAGCGGATTTTCCGTTGGTTCCGCTGTCTGCAACATCGCCTCCACCTCGGACAGACCTTCGTCACTCCAGAACGAATAGGGCGGATAATTGGAGACGAAAACACTGCCGACCTCGGTCGCCTCCGAATCCAGGCGTGCCGTGGCGGGCTCGGCGATAGAGTCTTCGTGTGGCAT
>JAPUJS010000028.1 GCA_027296045.1 bacterium
CAGTCGTGAGCCAGAATCACATAGAGAAATAGCCTACTCGACGCTTCTTCCCGCAAGACACATTGATCTGGCGGGATTTTCGTAAGTGTCATTATCCAATCCATCACAGAATACCACCCATTGCAGGAGAAAGGCCATGTCCGTTATTCACGGAGAAGGCACATACCGTTACGAAATCACCAATGAATGGGCCAAAGTACCTCCCGGCATGGAATGGCGTGAAGTAGGCTCGGTCACTGTGGACCACAAGGATCAGGTCTATGTTTTCAACCGGGGCCCACATCCGATGATGGTCTTCGATCGCGAGGGCAACTTCCTGCGTTCCTGGGGAGAAGACCTGTTTTCACGAGCACACGGAGCACATTTTGCACCCGACGAGACGCTCTATCTGACCGACGACGGCGACCACACCGTCCGCAAATGCACCCTGGAAGGCAAGGTCCTGATGACCCTCGGCATTCCCGGCAAGCCCTCGCCCTACATGAGCCAGGACCCCTTTCACCGCTGCACCCACACCGCCCTGTCGCCGGAGGGCGATTTGTATGTATCCGACGGATACGGCAATGCCCGCATCCACAAATTCTCGCCCGACGGCAAGCTCCTGCTCTCCTGGGGCGGCCCGGGCACAGAGCCGGGTGAATTCAACATCCCCCACAACATCTGCTGCGATGCCGACGGCTGGGTCTACGTCGCCGATCGCGAAAGCCATCGCATACAGGTATTCGACGGCAAAGGCAAATACGAGACCCAGTGGAACAACTTGCACCGCCCCAGCGGCATCTACATGCCCCCCGGCAAGTGCCCGATCTGCTACATCGGCGAAGCCGGTCCGACCATGGAGGTGAATCGCCTGGTGCCAAACCTGGGACCGCGCGTCAGCATTGTCGACAACAACGGCAAGCTCCTGGCACGCATCGGCGACATCCACGGTGCCGGCAACAAGCCCGGACAGTTCATCTCACCGCACGGCATTACCGTCGATTCTCACGGCGATGTCTACATCGGAGAAGTGTCGGCAACCGCCTGGCCTCGGCTCAAACCCGACGACCCGGTTCCCAACCCGCTGCATTCGCTGCGCAAAATGATCCGGGTCACTGGCTGAGGAGATTTGACGACCAAAATCAGCAACAGTGGTGTAGGCCCTCACCCCGTCTGAGGGCGCCTGAACGGCAACCCTCACACCCACCCCACCTGTCGCTACGCCAGCTACCGACCCGCCGCCCTCTCTCCCACAAGTGGGAGAGGGACCGTCGAGCGGAGCGAGACAGGGAGAGGGCCTGGGCGTAGATGCCCTGAAAGATCACGCCTGAACACCCTGTCGAACCTGGCGTTCAAAGCGACGGATCTCCCTCTCGCCGTCCAGCACACCGATCTCCAGATGAAACTCTCGTACTTCACCGGGCTCGATGTACTGTAGAGTGTTGTGCTTGCGGTTCCAGGCACGGCCCAGCATGCTGGCGTTTCCGGGCTCGATACCCGTGACATAGGTGCCCCTGTGGAAGTGCTGCCAGTGATTGACCAGGGGGATTTCCCGAATAGGAAATTTCCAGTAGAGGCCCAGTTGCAGGCGGTCGTTGATCAAGCCCACGTGCACATTGCCCTGAGCGTCTGCGCGGGGGCGATGCACGTAGACATCGTCGTGCGCGTTCCTCTGCGGGCCTTTGGCCACTTCGTAAACTTCGGGGCCAACCTCCCGATCTTCCTGCCATTCCGTTGTCTTTTTGCTATGGATCACAAGGCGGGTGTTGGCATCCAATAAAGGAAAGCCTGGGTTGGTGTGGTAGACGAACATCAGAGGCGACCGATCGACACTGAGGTTCTCGATCCGATCGTGAATCCGCAGGCATTTCTCGCCCAGCACCGTGGAGATCTCCCGGCTGAGTTCCAGGTTGGTACCAAAGACCACGGCCTCACGCATCTTGCCACGTACCCGTACAACATAATTTTCTTCTTCCCAACCGCTGTCGGTCACCACGCCTTTTGCCGGGATAAATGACAGGCGACCGTGCAGACCCAGTTCCTCATTTTCTTCCTCGGGATCCACTTCGGGATGCCCCGTAAAAATCATGCCGCAACTGGTTACCAGACCGCCGAAAAACCCGCGCATCCATCCATAGCCCTGGGGTTCGTAAAAAGCGGGCCCCACATCTCCGGTACTTCCACGGAAGCACAGCGACATGCCCTTGTAGTGGGCCGAAGCAATATCCAGGGAGCGGCCCGGCAGGATGGAAAAGCAGAGGCCGGAGGCGTTGAAAACTTCGATCAAACCGGCCCCCTGTTCGTTGCCTTCCACCAGTTCGGCCCGACGAGCCCCGGCAAGTTGAGACATGTCGCCCACCCGTTCTATCAGTTGTTTTTTCGTGTACCTGCGTCCGAAAAGCCGTGGCATAATATATCCTCCTTATAAGCTAAATCGAGCATCTCACCCAAACCGCTTTGCCCCGGATCAACATAAAGTGGCTGCCCGGAATCACGGTCAGGTTCTGGGAAGAGGGAGTGAGATTTTCGCACTCCCCTGAGTCTGAGACAGCAGCGCTCCCACCAGGATTTCCAGTGTATGGCGGGCCCGGTAAGCGGGGGAACTACTGGGCACGTCGTGCCACACCATTTGGGCCATCTCCTGGACGGCCGGAATAAGATTTTCACCGAAGTTCTCGAGGAAACCACGCGCTTTTCCCCATGTGGGCAACGATCCGGGTCAGCCCTATCAGAACCTGAGTGCATAGGCTACAACAATCCCCGGGGAGGAACAAGAAAAAATGCGGACCACAAGGATATCGGGTGGATGTAGAGACCCGAATTTCGAAAGTAGTACGGGGTGAACTTTATCTTGGAGATAAAATATGGTTTTTGAGAGCAAGATTGAAGAACTGAAGTCTTTCATTGAGGAACACCGTGCATTTCGGAACGAGTGTCTGAATCTGATCGCCTCGGAAAACACACCCAGTCCCTTTGTAGAGGGGTTGATCGCCGAAGATCTGAACCGGCGATATGGATACTATTCTGGGATGGACCCGCAAAATCAGGCCTATCAGGGCAGCCGGTATGTAGCAAAAATCGAGGGCTTCGCGCAGGATCTGGCACGAGATCTGTTCAATGCCCAGTTTGTGGACCTCCGTGCTCTGTCGGGAAACATCGCAGGGATTATCACCATGTTTGCCCTGGGCAGCCCCGGAGACACGGTGCTGGAAGTTCAGAACGCGCACACATATGCCGAAAAACTTTCCACATCCGGGTTGAAGGTAGATCTCCGACCGATCCCGATTCCCTGGGACGGGGTGAATTACAATATCGATCTGGACAAAACGCTTGGGTTGATCGAGAAACACAAACCCAAGCTCGTGGTTCTGGGATCGGCGATGTTTCTCTTCCCTCAGCCCATCCAAGAAATAAAGGAGGCCATGGAGAAGTACCGTCCAGGCTCTTATCTGATTTATGATGCTGCCCACGTGATGGGATTGATCGCCGGAGGACGGTTTCAGTCGCCGCTGACCGAAGGGGCCGATGTGCTCATCACCAGTACCCATAAAACGCTTGCAGGGCCACAGGGCGGGATGATCCTCACAAACGATCGGCAGATCGCGGAACGAATCGCCAAAGCCACTTCCCCATTGATGATTGCAAACCACCATCTGGCACGCGTGCCTGCGCTTGCGGCGACGTTTCTGGAGTGGAAGATCTGCGGAAGCGCTTACGCCGATGCCATTGTGAGAAATGCAAAAGCCCTTGGAAAGGCTTTGCACGAGCAAGGGGTGCCAATGGTTGGCGAGAAACTGGGCTATACCGAGTCTCATACACTCCTAGCAATTGTGGATGTGTTCGGAGCAGGAAAGATCGTGGCGGACCGGCTTGAATCGTGCAATATCATTGCCGGTGCAACAGGTGTTCCCGAAGAGCTGGGCCATCACGGTTTGCGCATTGGCGTGCAGGAAGTAACACGCTATGGAATGACAGAAGCAGATGCGGAAGAAATTGCAGGATATATTGTGGCGGGAATGGAAGAAAAGGCCGGGGTAAAAGAGAAAGTGATTGAATGGGCCGGACGCTTCAAAAAGATTCAATTTACCGTAGAAAATCGATAAACCATCCTCTTTTAAAGGGGATAAAAGGAGAACAACCCATGATTCGGAAAGCGTTTGTCATGCGGGTAAACCCCGACCAACATGGTGAATATGAGAAGCGGCACAACCCCATCTGGCCCGAACTCGAAGCCATGCTCAAGTCCCACGGCGTTCACAGTTATTCGATCTTTCTGGAGCCTGAAACCAGCCAGCTCTTTGCATACGCCGAGATAGAAGACGAAGATCGGTGGCAGAGCATCGCCCAAACAGAGATCTGTAAAAAATGGTGGCAC
>JAPUJS010000280.1 GCA_027296045.1 bacterium
AACGAGGCGTTCGGCCGCCTGGGGCGCCATCCGCGCCTGATCGAGCCGGTAATGCAACTCCTCGACGGGCCGGTATACATGCACCAGTAAAAGATCAACGGGAAGGCCGCCTTCAACGGCGATGTCTGGCAGTGGCACCAGGACTACGGCACCTGGGCACGCGACGACCGGATGCCCGAACCGCGGGCGATGAACATCGCTGTGTTCCTCGACGAGGTGACCGAATTCAACGGTCCCCTCTATCTCATCCCACGCAGCCACAAGCAGGGCGTGATCGAGGCGGGTCACGATACGCTGACGACGTCCTATCCGCTCTGGACACTTGACAAGGAAACGGTGAGCCGTCTGGCGAACGAAGGCGGCATCGTCGCGCCCAAGGGCAAGCCGGGCACCGTTCTGCTGTTCCACTCGAACATGGTGCACGCATCGGCGCCCAACATCAGCCCGTGGAACCGGGTGATCGTGTATCTGAGCCTTTGTCACGTGGACAACCACATCCGCCAGTTCAAGCGCCCGGAGTGGATCGCCCACCGAGACTTTACGTCGATCGATCCGCTCGACGACGACTGCCTGCTGGAACTCGCGCAAGATAACGCCACCCTGGCAGCGGAGTGAATCAAATTTTGATAACAAATTTTGACTGAGAAAGGAGGAACAGGGGTGCAAAAGGCAGAATTGGATATGCTTTGGAAAGGTGGCGTATGAAGCATCGGGGCGTTCGTCTCCTGGCGCGAAGCCTGGGATTGATCACCGTGCTTGTCTATTTTCTGGGCGCTGTTATCAGTGTGCAGGCAGCCTCCTCAATAGCACATGTTATGGTCGGCTTTATTCTTTGGGGCATGGCAACGACTGGATTCGTGACGGCCTGGTTTTCAGAAGGTGCTGGGGGGGCAATTATCATAGTTGTTGCCTTCATGATTGGGATTACCCTACCTGCTATAGAGGAGAATGTTGGATTAGAGGGTGCATTGGTTGTTGCAGGTCCCTGGTTTCTGGTTGGGGTGCTCTTTGTGAGCTGTCGGCAGAAGAAACCACAGCAAGACTTATAGAAAACCTCTGAGGGTCAGGATGATTTCTGTCCCTCAGTTTTTGGGCGCTTGGGCAATATGCATTGAACTACGTTCAAAAACTATCTCACTGTTGCCATTCGCAATTTGATGCGGCGCAAGAGATATTCGGCGATCAATTAAGGAGCGCGTTATGCTGGAAGTTGACGTTCTTATTCGAGGCGCAAAAGTGGTGGATGGATCGGGCAATCCCTGGTTTTACGGGGACGTGGGATTGCGCGGAGAGCAGATTGCAGAGATTACTCCACCGGGGAGGATCGGATCCGAGCAGGCGGGTGAGGTGGTGGCGGCGGAGGGAATGGTGGTGTGCCCGGGATTTATCGATATTCAGAGCCATTCGATTGTGTCGCTGATGCAGGACGGCCGCTGTTTGTCCAAGATTACGCAGGGAGTGACGACAGAGATTATGGGAGAGGCATGGACGCCGGCACCGTTCGGGGGGCGGATTGAGACGCCGATTGGCAATCCGGTGTTTGCAAACAAATTTCCGGAGTGGGTGGAAAAAGCGCGGACGTGGCAGCGGTTTCGGGACTGGCTGGAGGCGATGGTGGAGCACGGGGTATCGCCAAATGTGGGCTCGTTTTTGGGGGGTGGAACCTTGCGCCAGTACGCCAAGGGGATGGAGATGGGATCCCCTTCAGAGAAGGAACTGGAGGGGATGCGGCGGGTGATGGCTGAGGCGATGGAGGATGGGGCATTCGGCGTGTCATATGCGCTAATTTATCCGCCCGATACGTTTACGGAGACGGACGAACTGGTGGCGGTGTGCCGGGTGGTGAGCGAGTACGATGGGATTTATATCACCCATATGCGGTCGGAAGCGGATGAGATTTTCGAGGGACTGGAGGAGACGTTTGAGATTGGGCGGCGGGCGGATCTGCCGGTGGAGATTTACCATTTGAAGGCGGCGGGACAGCGCAACTGGCCGAAGATACCGGAGGTGATTGAACGCATTGACCGGGCAAGGGCCGAGGGGCTGGATGTGACGGCGGATATGTATCCTTATGTGGCTTCGGGGACAGGGTTGACGTCGACGCTGCCGCCGTGGGCGGCGGCAGAGGGGAAGTTGTTTGAGAATTTGCGGGATCCGGAGACGCGGGCCAGGATCAAGGCCGAGGCGATGGAGCCGGACGGCCATTGGGAGGCGCTGGCAGATCTGAACGGAGTGGACGGGGTGATGCCAGTGGGGTTTCAGAAGCCGGAAAATCGGAAGTATGCGGGCAAACGGCTGACGGAGATTGCGGCAGATGTAGGGAAGGATTGGGTGGATACAGTGTTTGAGTTGTTGCTGTCGGAGGAGCAGCGGATTTCTACGGTTTATTTTTCGATGTCGGAAGAAAATGTGCAACTGCAGTTGCAGCAGCCCTGGATCAAGGTGTCGACGGATGCGGGAGGGATGGACCCGGCCTGGGCGAAGGAGAACGGACCGGTGCATCCGCGTGGTTACGGGACGTATCCGAGGGTGCTGGGCAAGTACATGCGGGAGGAGGGAATCCTGACCCTGGAAGATACGGTTCGCAAAATGAGCTCGGCGGTGGCGGACCGGCTGGGATTGCGCGATCGAGGGCAGTTGCGTCGGGGGATGGCTGCCGATGTGGTGGTGTTCGATCCGGAGACGATCGGGGACCGGGCGACGTTTGACGACCCGCACCAATTGTCGGTGGGGGTGCAGGATGTGTGGGTGAACGGGACACGGGTGGTGGCAGACGGGACCCATACGGGGGCGACGCCCGGACAGATTGTGGAGGGACCGGGGGGGTGAAAACTGCACAGACCCAGCAAAGCGGAATTTCGAGCATTTAATTGGCTATACGACCACATCGGCAGAATTCGTGGCGGCATCTGACCGGGTTTGTTAGAGGCGATGTTGCCTGTATCCCTTTTTTGAGCGAATTTGACGTACAGGTTCAAGGAAAGCCCCATGAACTCTGACGTATGCCAGGAAAAACATAGATAAGAGGATTATTCTGATGGGCACGCCGTCCTTTCTTCACCGACTTTCGTGGCAGCGTCGAGACCAGCCGATTTTGTCTGCAATGACGACAGACCAGGAGTGGTGCCGTGTGACGCTTTACAGTCCGAGCGTGCTTCGGATGGGCGATAGGTATAAGATGTGGTATTTGGGCAACAATACGGCCACGCGTACCATTACGTGTGATCTGGGATATGCCGAGTCCGGAGACGGGATAACCTGGACCCCGTATTCAGGCAATCCGATTCTGACCCGTAGGGATCTTCCGT
>JAPUJS010000281.1 GCA_027296045.1 bacterium
GGGAGTGGTTGTTGTTGACCACGGTGACTGTATGAATCCCGCATTTCATGGCGGTGTCCAGCTCCGTCATGTGATACCAGATGCCACCATCGCCAGTGAAGCAAATCACGGGTCGATCTGGTTGGGCACATTTGGCACCCATGGCCGCAGGGAGTCCCCAGCCCAACGATCCGGCGCAGCGGACGTACATTTGTTCTGGATATTTGAAATCGAGCATGGTGCCTGTCCAAATGCCTGCATGCCCGGTGTCGGAAACAAGGATTGCGTCGGAGGGGAGGTAGTCAGACAGCTCTTTGCAGAGGCGCTCTGGCCGTATGGGTTCGATGTCTGAGTTGACATGCCTGGCGACGTCTTCTTTCCAGGCATGAATTAATTCGTGTACACGGCCGATCCATTCGGTGCGTGGCTCGGCGGTTTCTGCCTGATCAATCATTCGACGCAGTGAGTTTCTGACGTCACCCTGAAGCCCTACTTTAATGGCGTAATTACGGCCCAGTTCTTCCGGGTTGATGTCGAGTTGGATAACCGGTGTTCCCTGCGGGGGAATTTGGTATCCGTTGGTGACCTGCCCACCCGTGTGGCTGCCTATGAAAAAGACCAGGTCGGCTTCGCACATGGCCTGGTTGGCGCAGGCCCGCGAGTAGGAACCGGGAGTCCCCAATGCCAACGGATGGTCGGCGGGGAACATGGCTTTGGCATTCAGGGAAGTTGCAACTGGGATAGAAAGTTTTTCTGCTAAGGCCACGAGTTCGGCTCTTGCATCTGAGGCGGTCACGCCACCGCCTGCCATGAGGATGGGCCGTTTGGCCTGGGCGAGCAATTGGAGTGCTTCGGCTATTTTTTCTGGCTCGGCTTCTGGTCTGAAAGGCGGTATATGGGCAAAGGCCTCTTCAATGATGACTTCCAGGTCTGCCTCAGGTTCAATGACCACCTGCCCGGCAAGACCCTGTAGATCAAGGTGCGCGGGGCCCGGTGTGCCTGTTGTTGCTGCACGGAAAGCCTGGCGCAAATAGCCGGGGAGCAGGTCTGTTGTTGGTACATATGCGTTGTATTTGGTCACTGCTCCGAAAGGATCTACATGATCCACTTCCTGGTACGCGTGGCGGAGCTGGTTAATCTGGCTTTCTCGACCGGTGATAGCAATCACCGGCGAGCAGGCCAGGTAGGCATCCTGTAAGCCCGCGGCGAGGTTGACTGCGCCCACCGACTGGGCCATACAGAGGCTGGGGGTGCGGTTCACACGAGCGTAGGCATCGGCCATGTACGCGGCCGCTTTTTCTCCGTGGGTCTGAACGCGCTTTATGCCTAACTTTTCCATTTCCATCAAAGCCCTGGGGGCAATGTAGGGCATAAAAAAAACGTGGGTAATTCCGAACCCGTGGACGGTTTCCGCAAGAAATCGAGCTCCGGTCATCTTGGACATACGGTTTTCTCCTATCTATATTTTTAGTAACTGTTGTTCGCCTTGAAAGGCATAGGCAGGATACGCAATTGTGCATACAAAATCAACAACGAGGTGAACGGATCAATATAAAGAAAGCCGTGAGTGTCTGGCTCACGGCCTTTTCTATTTCTGGCCACTGATTCATATCCAGTTTCAGTTACAGGATCGGAGGGAGCCGCTCGAACACTGGTCGAGTGCAGACGGTTGGCGTCGAAAGAGTCGTGATAGGCCAATTTTCCCTACGCAGGAAAAATTGGCCTATTCTTACCCGTGCTTGTGCCATTTCTTTGTGGTGTTTTTTGATGAGCGAGGCCAATTTTCAAGTGGCAGGGAGCCCACGCAAAAACCTGAAGTCCTCCCCGAACCACATATTTGTCTTTGATGCCGTTTTCCAGTCCGGCTTGTCCGGACTTCTTGCTTTTGTAGCGCAGGAATTTATTCCGGCGCGAACATCGCTGACCTAAACCGGGCGCGCTTTCACCCCTTCCGTATGCGGGGAATGAACGGACGCCAGCCAGCTCACCAACCGTTCCTTCATCTCCTCTGCCTGCTTGCGATGTTCTGACCGATCCGGGTTGTTGCCAATCAGATTGTTCATCTCCAGGGGATCGTTTTCCAGATCGTACAATGCATCCACAGCCTGTGACTCAGCATCTCTTGCAAACATGAACTTCCACCGGTTGGTGCGCACCATGAAATTGGGCACGTTCGGCCTCGCCCACTCCGACACCGCAAAATCGGGCCCATCCCACCCATTTCCATCCACCAATCCTCGCAAGCTCTGCCCATTGGACGACCCGGGATCCTGAACCTCCAGATAATCCAGAATCGTCGCGAAAAAGTGATGCTGGGAAACGGGAGCAGATACCACGGACCCGGCAGGTATGATTCCAGGCAACCGCATCATCAGGGGAATATGTGCCGATGCTTCGTAGAAGATAAACTTACTGTGCATCCCGTGATCCCCCAGCATCTCCCCGTGGTCACTCGTGAAGATCACCAGGGTTCGATCGGTCAACCCCAGGTCATCGAGCGTATTCAGAATTCGCCCAACCTGGTCGTCAATTTCTTTCACCATGGCATAATAATTGGCAATCATATACCCGACCGTGTCCGGATTCCGGTAGTGTTCCATGCCCAGCCATGGTGCCCGGTAAGGGGAGTTCTCCATTGGATCTCCATAGTTTTCCGGCAATAGCATCTTCTGCGGATCGAACTGACTGTGATAATACTCGGTCGTCACCATGGGCGGGTGCGGTGGGCCAAAAGAACAGTGAATCGTGAACGTTTCATCCTTCCGTCGCCTTAATGCATCCATCGTCCGGTCGGCGTCGAAAGCGTTCCGCGTATGTTCCCTCGGAACGTCCAGGCACCCATATTCGCCCGATTGGGCAATATTTACCCACTCTGATTCCGGAACACCGTATCGTACATCGATAGGATCCGGGCGATAGGGCCGGTGTGTGCCAACCTCGACCAATTCCCCCTCACGAGCCGGACGTTCGGGTGAATGCTCGTCCAGATACGCGCGATAGATCCCTGCCAAACCCAACCCCAGTTCCGGGTGCGATCGCGTCCCGGCGATCCCGATGGGTCGGTTTTCATAAGCATAGGCTCGTATCGCCGGCGAATGCCATTTGCCGTAGTATTCGCCAACATAGCCATTCCTCATGAGTACTTCGTCATACGTTCGAAGCGCCTGAATCGGCGAGTCGGCCGTCACATTCTCATCTTTGGCTTCGGCGTTCATCCGAACCCCGGTCGTTTCGATGCTGCATCCGGTAAGCATGGCCATGCGGGCCGGGACACAGACGGGACAGCAAGTATAGGCGTTCTCAAAATACGCTCCCTGGTTCGCCAATCGGTCCAGGTTGGGTGTATCCAGAATACTGTTCCCCGCCCGACTCAGCGCATCAAATCGCTGCTGATCTGTCATGAGAAACAGGAGATTGTATCGTCCCTCTGATTGCTTAGCCATCTGGTCCTCCGAGTTTATCGAATCCAAAACATCACGTTCGCGATCGGTTCATCGCATCACCAACCACAAACTCGAATACCCTAATCCGAATACGGATCGGCCGCATCCCTGAGTGCATCGCCCAGAAAATTGAACGCGACCACCACCATCAACACCGGCACGGCGGGATACAAAAGCCACGGGAAATGCAGCAAGACCGTCACACGCTGCGCTTCTCACTTGCTCGCTAAATGCCCAGTCTTTCAAACTGTTCCGACGGTGCCTCACAAGATTTCATGACCTCGGTCAACAGACCGATCATTCGCTCCTCAATCGCTGGATCGTTCAGAGGCCTTTCTTGCTTCGGATCCTCTTTCAAATCATAGAGCGCCGTACCGTATTCGTGAATTGGGGCTCGAGGTCCCCCACGGGTCGAGGGTATCTTCATGGTCTGGCAACCCTTTGTGAACTCGAACGGCTCGGCAAGCTCGATCTTTCCTGCCAATTCCTCTACAGGAAAGGCCTCACGCATATGGGTCGGCATCAGCGTATAATTGAACAGAGGCTGGTTGTCCGAGCTTTTGGCAGACCTCATATACACATAACGACCGTCCGTAACATTCAACTGAAGCCCGAATTGTCCGAATAGGGCCGCCTCTCGCACCTCCTGATCTTTTGCAACCACATCCCTTAAGATTTTGCCCGTCATATTCGGAGTGGGTTCCAAACCGAAAAAGTCCAGCAGTGTTGGCCCCACATCAATCGAAGGCTGAACCAGGCTCTGTCGGCTTTCTCCCTTTTTGCCGCTCCGTGGGTCCCACACAAAAAACGGGGTGTGGGCCACCTCTTCGAAAAATGGCATCCAGCACTTCGCCCAGCAATCGTGTTCGCTCAAAAGGAACCCGTGATCCGTCCACACAATCAGCATCGTGTCCTTCCACAAATCCAGTTCATCCATCAGGTCCAGTACGTTGCCCAGCTTAGAATCGCACATACTCAGCAGTGACGCGTACTCAAATCGCATGTGTTCAATCTGCTCCCGAGTTTCCTTCACCGCCGCATAAGCCGGCCAGTCGTGCAACGGACCGTCATAGTCCAGGTAGTGTGTCGGATACAGGTCTTTGAATTTCCGCTGCGAGAAAAATGGCTCGTGAGGATCGAACGTTTCAATCTGGAGAAACCAGTTGTCTTCCATATGATTTCGCCGGATAAAATCCTCTCCTGCACGAAATGTCTTGGCCTGCGGTTGGTCCTCTTCGTGCCTCATAAACTGGCGATTCACCCGGTCCTGACGCTCCATGCCACCGGTTCCCGCATTCCGCCCCATCGCATTCCCAATCGGTGGATCGGCCACCTGTCCCATCCAGGAATCGCCCTCCTGACCTCTGTGGAACTGCCAGGTGCTGTACTGGGTATGGTACGTACATCCCCCGTCTTCCCAGTAATGCTGGTGATCGCTGATCAGATGGCTGCTCACGCCATTTTCTTTGAGAATCCGCGGCACCGAATCATCAAACGGCTCCAGCGGTCCCCAGGAGCGGTGGAGGAAATTTGGCCGACCCGTGTGAAAATCTCTCCGAGCCGGCATGCACGGCATGGAACAGACATAAGAGCGTTCAAATATCACGCTTTTTTCTGCCAGCCGCTTGAAGTTCGGGGCATGCATCCAGTCACATCCATAAG
>JAPUJS010000282.1 GCA_027296045.1 bacterium
CGCCAAACAGGACGATGTTCATGGGTTCAACCCTCCTCCGGTGAGTCGGTTTCGGGTGGGAATTGTTTGATCCTTTCGACCATCTCGCCCACGACAGCCCAGTAGATGGCAGTTTGGAGGATGCCGGAAGCCGGAAGGATGCGGACGTCGTAGCGGGGCACGGGGACCAGGGAGTCGGTATAATGCCAGCCCGGGCGGATGATATAATCCGGATTGGGGCCGGTGGGGTGGGGTTGGTCGGTGCCGGTGATAATTTCGACAATCTGGCATTGACGACGCCGGGCGGCTTCGTAGGCCTGGACCGGTCGTCGGTAGTAACCCAGAAAGAAGAAGAGGTCGCCGGGATGTAGCTTTTGTTCCAGCTCTTCCAGGTCGGGGATTTCTCCGCTGCGTCCTGTAATTGGGACCATGAAGTTCGGATCGCCGGGGGCACCGATTTGGTGGACGGGGAAGTGGGAGATCAGGAAGGCGTGGATGCGGTTTCCGTTTTGCCGGACTTCTGTACACGCCTGTGCGGCATGTTCGATCGCGGGAGTTTCCTGCGTGCACACAGTGTGAAGACAGTTTCTGATTTTGTCCAGGTAGGTTTCTGCCAGTAGCTTCGGTCGGACGGGTGGGATTGGTTTGTCGAAGCGGTGGCCCCGCAGGCTGGCGTTTCGTTTTCTGGCACCCGGAACGAGTACGCTTTGATACATAGCTGGCATTTGACCAAGGCGGGTGAGGGCGGCTACGAGTTCTCCTGTGAAGGACCACAGGAGGATCAGGTTCTGGAGAGAGACGAGGGGATAGGCCTCTTTGCCGAATGGAGGGATGACCGAAGGAGGCAAGGTGCTTTCGAGGAAGGCGTGTACCTGGGTGGAAAGCTCCTGGGAAGCCGGGCCAATGCCGACCAGAAAGGCCCCCGTGTTTTTCAGGTCATTTGAGAGGGCCAGGTCGTTTTCTGGTGTCGTGTTGGACCAGCCAAAAAGGATGACATCTCGGGGGGCGGGTGTGTGCAGGGGGTTGTATTCTTTTAACATCATCAGGCCACCGGATCGGATGTAGCCTTCGGAGACGAAGTCCGGGCGGACGCTGGCGATGTAGAGGTCATTTCCTTCTGCGAGGCGAAAGGCAACCGCTTCGGCGGTTTCGACCATTTGGGGAACGGCTTTTCGAGCTTGCTCGGTCCCTGCCATCAGGGCCTCGAGATAGTGTTTAGTGATAAGTGCCATCCAGCTTCCACGGCTGCGAACGAAATGAACTGTCCGGTGCAGCCAGAGTTAGCCCGCCACCCGCACCATCTCTCCAGGTTGAGCTTCTTGCAGCACCGCGCCAATCTTGCCTATCAATGGTGCCAAATCCTCATAGCGATTACTTCGCACCTCAAGCAGAATGACAATCAGCTTGATGACACGGAGGTTTTGCTGATGCGGTATGCCTTTGTCTGTGGTGATAAACACATCGAATTCTTGCTGTGCCGCACGGAGCAGGTCTCCATTTCTCATCCCTTTCCAGCCACGTTGTCCGACCGTTATGGCTTCTACCTCGGGCGCAAACAATCGCGTCAGTTTGTGCGGCATATTCTCATCAAGAAGCACGCGCATCAGCCGTCTCAAGCGTCATGTCAAGGTAAGCAACGGCCTGTTGGCGCGTCACCGTGGGAAAATCATCCAGAAATGCATCCAAGGAATCGCCTGCCTTGAGATATTGGATCAGAATTTCGACGGGAACCCGCGTGCCAGCGAAGACGAGTTCGCCATTCATAACCTCTGGATCACGCAAAACAATATCTTCTTTTTTCATGAGCTACCTCATTCTTCAAAAAATGTCTCTCTTTATCTGGATCGTAATTGCGATTTTTCGGGCAGCCAAGACCATTTCCTCCGACATTTGGATTTGGAATGATAAATTAGAATACTAATAAAATATATAGTTAGTATGTGACCCGCAAGGGTGTTTCGAGCCTGGCTTGTCCAGGCTTCCTGCCTTTTTAGCGCAGGGCTTCAGTCTTGTGCAACGCCCGGATGTTCCCCAATTCATTATTCAAGCGGACCAGATTTGTGAAGTCATGTGTTGTGCGATTTTTGCAGCGCTAATATAACGCCCGGTAGACTTATTACCCGGCGTTTGTTTTTTATGGATACGCTGGCGATTATTTCCTTGACCTACGGCATTTCCGCCCGGCATGTTATGACCCTATAAGTTAAGATCTGCACACCATCGACGGGGTTCAGCACCCCGGTTAGGAGAACCCCGTGTCTTTGACTCTTTTTGCAGTTGGCGCACATATGGACGACGCTGAATACGGCATCGGCGGCATTCTCATTCAAGCGGTTCAGGCTGGCCATCGTGTGGTCGTCGCCGTCACAGCCTCCGATTATAGCACCTGGGCAAGCACGATTGGCCGGGAAGAACAATGCAAAAAAGATCAGCTCGCCCTGGCCGAACGGTTTGGCTACGAAAAACGCTTCCTGGACTACCCCTATCACCAGGTGATGGCCGATGTGGAAACCAAAAAACGCCTGGCAGAGATCTACGTGGAACTCCAGCCAGATATCACCTTTGTGCACAATACCGAAGACCACTGGCCCGACCATGTCAATAGCGGCATTGCCGCCAAAGACGCGGTCCTTTTCTCACACGGACTGACAGAAACTCGGTCGATCCGCCGCTGCCCCCGAATCTTTGCCTACAACCTGACGCCGCATCAAACCGTCCGCTTTGAGCCCGACTTTTTTGTGGATGTCTCCGATGTGATGCCCCAATATCTGGCGCTTCTCCAGGGCACGGACAGTTGCCTCAGTGGACGGCCAGAATCGGAAATGCTTCGATTCCAACTCAAAGATGTGCAGACTGGAAATACGCTTCAGGCCAGCACCCACGGATGGGCCAGGCTCATCCAGTGCGCCCAGTGGGGCGACCAGTTTACAC
>JAPUJS010000283.1 GCA_027296045.1 bacterium
CTTGGCAGGTCCTGCTGTTCGGTGGCCGAAACGAGGATCAAGGCCGAATTTCCAACAAGACCTTTTCCGCACAATCCCGGTTCACATACTTTCCCCTGGGGCCCGAAAACGTATCCTGCTCGGCCACCTGCTGCAAAAGGGAAATAACCGAATCATCCCCGAAAACCCCAAGTCCTTTGATAAAAGCCATTTTCGCTCCGCCATCTGCCTGGACCCTCCTCAGCAAATGGTCTTTAATTTTATTTGTCTCCTTCATCCCAAACCGTTCGGGACGGCGCTTTTGCATCTCCATTAACGCCATAATCGCCCCCCATCCCATGCCTGCCCGGTGGCTGCCCAGCGAATCGATCACTTCCGGCACCGCTTCCAGGGCCAACAGCCCGGAAGCGACCCTGGGACCAGAAGCCACCATCCCTTCGATCAGCACAGATTTTGCCCGAACATCGTCGATTTTAACCAACAAATCCAGCATATAATGCTCCAGTTCCTCCATCTGCTGGCGCGTCGAATCCGCCGCACCCAGCAGAGCGCTTACCCGTCGAATCAGGGCAGGCACAGCCGGACGTGCGGCCTCTTTGCCTTTGAGCCGCATCATCAGGCGCAACCGGTTCACCATCAGTGCCACCGAATCCATTTGACCGGACTCCAGCACCCGGTATTCGGCCGCCGAAAGAATATCTTCTGCCAGGCCCTCCTGAGGAGATGCCAGTCCCCAGCAAAGACCCAGAATGACCAAAAACCATCTCATCTCACGTCCCCTGCCAGGCACAGATTTAGGAAAACCGCTTTGTGCCATCAAAGAACCCGACCATCCAGGCATATCTCTGTTTCAAGGTCTGGATCAAGAGCAAGTTGCACCTCAACTCCCTGAGACTCCACCCGAAGTTTTCCTGCCGCCATCCCCGTCTTTACTTCCGCTTCGTTTAGCGCCATCACCGCTGCAAACCGACGGATGGACGCCTTTTCAGCCGTCCACGTCAGGTGATATTGGGCCGGTTGATGCCGGTGCAAGTGCGCCGGCACCCCTTCGTTCGGATCCACACCAAACCGATCCGTCCAGTCAAAACCCAACTCCCCCTGCGTAAACACCTGCATCTCCAGCGCAGCAGGGGCCCGATCAACCCGGACTTGCGCCTCATCTACCTGGGGCGGGCTGAGGGTGTGCGCAAGCCAGGCGTACCGGACCGGTTGTTCGGCTTCCAGGTCGTCGTAAATCACGATCACCCCAGGTCGAATCAAAACAATCGTGCGCCGACAGACAATCAATTGAGGATATGCCTCTCCCAGATTCAGATGTGTATATGCGTATTCCCCTTCTTCTTTTAGAGACACAATCTGACCCCGCGTATCAAACCGCTTCGGTTGCTGTCCCTCTCCATTGACCAGAATGCAATTGTGCGCCATTGTCTGATGGGTCCATTCCCGGTGGTGGTCCGTGCCTGACCCGCGTCCAAAGTATCCACTGGGCGAAATCAGCCCCTTCCCCCGGCTGATCACCGCAAAACTACCCTGGTCTGCATGCATATGGCTCACACATCCAAACTTACTTGCTCGCACCAGCACGGCCGTGTCGTTCTCTGGATCTTCAATCTGGCTGTGCATGCTCACAAACCCCGCATCCCGAAACGCCCGGCTTTGCGTGGCCGGACCCGTCGGTGTTTGAGTTTGAAAGGGAACGCGAAACACGTCCATCAAATGGAGTTTAAACACCTCCGGCAACGGCGTCTGATCGTAAAAATGTCGCGCCACATCCGGGCCAAATCGCTCGGCATAGACCCCATAAGGATCTTGTGCAAAAAATCCCGGCCATTCCTCATCTTCGGGCAAACACCAGTACCCATCGCAAAACGGATGGATTTCCCACCCCGGTGGTGAAAAATGCATGAAAAAATGCGACAGCTTCCGGTAAAAGGGCCGCTCCAAAAAACTGAACCCCGTGTGCCGTTCGATGGCAAAGAAAAACGGCAAATACCACTTGGTATAACTGCTGCCGTAAAACGTTCCCTGTGCCCATCCCCCGTCACGTCCACCATAGTGCGGGAAAAAGGATCCGTAAATATCCAGCGCTGTTTGCAGCCAGTTTTGAACCTCCTTCGCTTCGATAAATCCATGGAGCACCAGGGCTGCCTCTCCTAGGTACGCTGGAATCCGACCGCTGTGGTTATCTCCCGGATTGTTGAAAAAATTCCGCCGTTCCAAAAGCCTTAAAATCTGCCGGGCATACTGTGCCAGCGTTGCCTGGATATACGGATGCTGGACATCGGTATACAAATCAAATGTCCAATCGTAGACAGCAAACAGACACCGACAATTGCTCAGTCCAATCTCATCGCCCCACATCCCATCCACTGCGCAGGGGCCCTCCGGATTCCAGTCCATAATATTGAGAAATGCAGTACGGGCATATTCGGCCGCATCCTTGTCCTGGAGCAACAGATGCCCCAGGGCACAGGCCACCAGATTCCGATCCACATAATCTCGATAAGCCCCAAATGCTTCCCGATACCGAGGATGGGATTCAAATGCCCCATCCGTGCGATGAAATCGGGGTCTGGGCGGCATCCCCTGCTCAATCGCAACCCGGATGTTCCGCTTCAACACTTCCAGTTCTTGCGGATACCTGGCCACGACAGCCTCTACATCTTCCGGATAATATACATGGC
Source organism: bacterium (assembly GCA_027296045.1). Taxonomy (GTDB): domain Bacteria; phylum Latescibacterota; class UBA2968; order UBA2968; family UBA2968; genus JAPUJS01. The sequence goes on from JAPUJS010000283.1 coordinate 2,664, forward strand.
GTGGATGAACATCGGGCACCTGCGCCAACACCTCTTCCGCAGTCGGGACAATATGCTCGATCGCATCTGGGACAATCTCAAATGTGTACCAACCTCTCTGACGATCTCCGGCAAACAGATTCCACCGATATCTTCCCGGCGGCAAGACCTCCCTCAAGATCAGATAATTCCGATCCACCGTCTGGTCTACCACCGTTTCTCCCGCTTCATTCTCGATCATCACCCGATATTTTGAAACCCCCGCCACCTGCAACCAGTAAAGTGGGGGCGGAGTAATATCAAGCACATCGCCGTCTTCGGGTTCGGGAAATAGCACAGCCTGTTCCGTCCGAACCTGTGTCAAAATATTTTGATCCATATCAAGCCCTTTATGCTTTATCATCCCAGATGTACTCCCCGGTCTCCAGATCAATATGCCCGATTTGCCCGGCAGGAATTCCCGCTATAATCGCAAACTCCGGGGTATCGTGCGTCACCGTTGCATTGGCACAGACCAGCGTGCCACGGCGCACGGTCACGCCTGCCGTAACCTGAACCCCTGCCGACAACCAGACGCCATCTTCGATCACAATGGGCGCCTGTCTGCCCCCACCAAAATGCTTCCTCTCTGGAAAAAAAATGTGGTTATTGGCCGATAAGCAACAGTGCGGACCAATCAACACCCTCTCCCCGACCGTCACTTCACCATTGAGATAGGTAAACAACCCGATAAACGTGTTCTTGCCAATTGTAATCCGCTCGGGTTGTCGCAACGTCGCCCCGGGTGCGATCTGGACCCCTTCGGCGTCAACCCCCAACATCTTTGCCCGGTTGCTATTATCGATCGGGTTATCTGCCTGACAATAACGCGTGAACTTTTCAAACTCCTCCCGGGTCAATCCCGTGGTCGTTTCCCAGGGTTCATCCATTTAAACCTCCACAACAATCCGTGATTCCTCATTGCCGTCATTTTCCGCAACTCCGATTCACATCAAACCAGCTCTCCGGTTACTGCTTCACAGCCCCTGTCATCAAGCCCGCTGTCAACCGATTTCGCACACACAGAAACAGCAGAACCGTGGGCAGGGTGGCCACCACCGCCGTTGCCATCAGAAACTGCCATTCAACCACATTGTTTTTCTCCCAGGCATACAGCGCCATCGTAATCGGCTGCATCTCCCTGCGGGACAC
>JAPUJS010000284.1 GCA_027296045.1 bacterium
GGCATAAGCCCGCACATTGTAGGCAAACTGGAACCCGGCCAGCGAATTCTGGTCCACCCAGGTCTAGGTGCCGCCCGAAAACGTCGCATCGCCACCCCCACCTGCCGGGATGTTATCGACCAGTTCCCACGGCCCCGTCTCCTGCCAGATGGACCGGTAGACCCGGTAGCCAATCACGTCTGCTTCGCCGTATTCCGGATTGATGGCCCGTTCGGATTTGTCCGACCAGGTCAGGGTAATCTTGGCCTGATCGTTGCTCCCCTGGAAGAAGTTTACATCCGGGGGTGCATTGGGAATCTGGAACTCGTTGTCGTAGGCAAACTGGGCGTGCTCCAGGTGACGCAGCATGGCCACTTCACCTTTGGCCAGAAGACCCTTCCGGGCGTCTGCACCGTTGTCCCCCATCTCCCACGCCCATTTGGTGATATCGTTGGCATAACCCGTCTGCGGATTGATGTCAAACTCGGATCCCACCCCGAAGCCGTAGGCCAGAATAATCTTGGCCTTCTGACCCGGCCCCAGGCTGTAAGGCCCAAAAATCATATCTTCCCACTGCATCTGCTCGGAAGACGGATTGTCCATCGTCGACGAGCTAAAGAAATCGTACTGCTCGGTCATGCTCAACGCGCCACGGGTGGGGTCGTCGATATTGCGGCGGCCAAACACCTCATACCAGTGTGACAGGGGCTCGCCCTGCGGGTCCACATAGCCTTCCCCCTGATCGACGGCGTTAAACATATGGCTGGCCCCCGAATTTCGGAATGCAAGAGGTGCCATAAACTGAAAGGCCGGCGCAATCGGCATGCCCGTGGGTCGGTTTTTGCTTCCGGGAAAAGCCGTCCTTTCCAGGTCCGGGAAATACGGATCTCCCGTGTCTTCTTCAAAACTGGAAGGGGAATTCCCGTCCCATTGGTACATGATATACTTGCCCTGAAAATCGGAAGGCGACAACCCGCTCAGGGTATTATTCGTGAAATTGGAGGCCTCACTATACCGATAGTGATCGTCCAGGGCCTGGGTGCGGCGGTAGGTGATCAATCCGCCCTCGTGGCCCCAGCGATAGGCCGTGCCGGCATTGTTCACATACATCGAGTTCATCACCCCGAGGTAAGTGTCGTCGAGCTGCTGGCTGCCCTTGTTTTCGAACTCCAGTTCCACGATGAAAAAGTCGTCAAAATCCTGGTGGCTCCAGGAATGCGCCTTTCGCGTCACCACCACATCGTGCTTTGTCTGCCACTGTGTGATGTGGACTTCCTCAGCCGCATTTTGCACCGGCGGGTAAATGCCATAATCGAAGTTGTGGATCTCGTAGGGCCGCAAATTGGCCGGATCGGCCGATTGAGGCGTGCCCCCCTGCCACCAGTTGGAGGTCGTCGAGCCGGACCCCACACCCCGATTGGGCACTGTTGTCTGAACGCCCCACGAGGCTTCCTTCGAATTGGCAATATCATAATTCAACGGCACCACGTCCTCGGTGGGCGGGCGCGGACCGGTTACCGACACAAATTTCTCCCCCCCCGCGTTGGTCAGCACCAGCACGCCCTCGCCGGCCGAGTGCATATTCATAAACGCCTTCTGTTGGCTGGAGCCCCAGGCCTTGTCGCCCCAGTATTCCACAAACTCTTCGGTGCCCAAAAGGGCATACAGGGCATACAACTCGCCCGGGTAGGACATCCGCATCATCACCCGGGAAGCCGTCACCTGGTAATGCATGCTGGAGGTCCCGGAGTTGGTAAACGAAAGCCACACCAGCGACCGGGTCATATGTCGGGCGGCGCTGTAGACCACCTGCGCCTGGGAGTGCATCGCCCCGGCCAGCACCAGAGACAGCACCAGCAAGCCCGGCAGCCACCATTTTTTCAAACCATCGAGAAACATAAACACGATCCTCCTGTCAAATGCCCCGGCCGTGCAAACTGCCGGGGCCTCAATGACGCGATTAGAACTTGAACCGGGCCCCCGCCACAATCGTCCGGGGTCGGCCTAACCCACCGTTGTATCGGGTCAGCTCAGTAATATCTCCAATTGTATCGAACTTTTTATCGCCGGGTGGCGGCTTCTGGAGCCCATACTGAATCCATCGGAACCCGGTGCCTGTGTCATCCTGCTGTCCGAACAGGTTTCGGACCTCCAAGAAGGTGGTCGCGTTGGCCACCTTGCCCAGCCTGAAGTCCTTCTCGAAGCTCACGTCGGTCAGCGTGGTGGGCGGACCGTTGCGGCGTTCCCTCGGACCTGAGGGCGGCGAATAGTTGAAAGCGCGTCCGGTCTGCATCCGCCAGACCATCGTTGCCCGGAATCCGGCCAGGGGCCGGATATAGAAATCAGGCGGCGACGAGAAGATGAACTGCACGCTGGCAAAGTTACGCCGGTCCACCCCACTTTCCAAAGTGGGGATGCTGTAGTTGGCAATATTGAAAGAATACAGCCCATCTTCGATCAGCACCGGTTGTTCCCAGAAAGCGTTGCTCTTGGGCTCTCTCACATCCGCCTTGCTCTTATATTTCTGAGCAATAACATCGGCTTGAGCCGCAAGCGCGGTCCGTTCGGCCGCAGTCGGAGCCCGGGGCACTTCCTGCCCGCTGGACTCCACCGTGACACCGGAAAAGAACTTGTCGCTGTTCACATAAGTGCTTGTGGGCACCACAAACCATTCCCACGAAGCCTTGCCGCCCCGGTGTGTTTTGGACCAGTTGACGTTGTAGGACACGTAAAAGGCGGTCATTTTGCTGAACTTTTTCTGGAAAGACAGCTCAAACCCCCGGGACGTGGAAAACCGGCGATTAAAAAAGGCATGGGAATAGGACGAATTAAATCCGAACGTCGGCTCATCGATAAAGAAGTCAGACCCGCCGCTGGACAAAGTACCTTCCTGATCCTTATAGAAAGCCGTCAAACCCGCCACATAATTCCCAGCAAAGTTCCAATCAAAGCCCACTTCGAAGTTCGTCGTGCGCTCGGGCTTCATATCGATATTGCCAAACTCACCGGCGAGCGGATAGATCAGCGCATTGAACTCTTCCGCCTGATCGATCTGCCCATTGCCGTTCAAATCCTTGTCCGGCCCGGTCGCCCGCCACGTGCGGTTATAAAGGTGCTGTAACCCCACAAACTGGTGGAATCGACCGGTGAAAAACCGAATGGTAGACCGTTCGGTGATGGGATGGGAAATCCCCAGCCTTGGACTCACGGCCGTTTGCGTGGGAGAATCCACAATGGGCACGTTGCGCCAGCGTGTGAGCGAATTATAATGGTTCCAGATCACCTGGTCCATTCCTCGACCGAAAGAGTCGCCCGGATCGAGCAGATCCAACCGCACGCCGAGGTTCACGACCAGGCCTTCGAATTCCATCTTATCCTGGACATAAGCCCCATAGGTAATCGGGTTGAAGGGTTCCATTCCCACAATAGGATCGCCCTTGCCCAGCAAGCGGACATTGCGTTCACGGGTCGTATTGTAGACAAGATCTTGCTGTTCCATGCTGTTGCGAATAATCTCAAAACCGGCCTTCACAAAATGGCCTTTGGTCACCTGGCTGGACAAATCGCCCTTCAGCAAAAACCGGGTGCGCCGAGCCCAACTTAATGCGCGGATGTCTCGGGTCCCGTAAAACCCGTTTGCACCCCGCACAATATCCTGCGTGGCTGCCGGCACACCGCTGGTGTCCAGGGCCGTGCGCTGAAAGGACAGACGGACTTCATAAAACGTTCGGGGCGATACGGTGTGTGTCAAAACACCATAAAACACCTGATCGGTCCGGGGTGACTTACCCGAGGAGCTATATCCTTCGGGCAGAAACAAATTGCGGCCGTTCTCCGAAATGCCGCGCACCCCACCCGGCGGTACGCCCGTGGTTGCCCCACCTGGACCACGTACCACTCTGGTCGAGCCGTTGTTGAATCCATCTTTATAAACCCAGGTGGTTCCGAGTTTGAACTTATAATTGTCCCCCGGCCGATACGCCAAGTTGCCCGAGGTGTTCAAGTTGCTAGGTGCACGATTGGAAGGTCCGGGAAACACCGTTGCCTGTCGGTCAGTATAAGAACTCAGGAAAAACCCGAGTTGCTCATTAATCGGACCCGAAACATTGGCTTCCAGAAAATGCCCGATGATCTCATCATAATTCGACTGAGACGTATCGATTTTGGGATTGCCGCTGGCAGCCGTCTTGCCTTCCAGACGCGGGCTGGTATATACATTTTCGCCCCAGTGCTTCCTGCCCGGCAAGGTCAACCGATATTCACCCAACCCCCCAAAGCGGTTCTTGGCTTCCCGGCTCACCAGGCTGATCACGCCGCCCTGGGCGTTGCCGTATTCGGCATTCATTCCGCCGGTCACCACAGCCACTTCTTGCAAAGCGCCCCTGGCCAGGCTGTTCACCTGAGAGGACGTATTGTTTTCGGCCACGCCGTCGTCGTTGGAAAGCCGAATACCATCGACTTCTACAAAGACTTCGTTGGTCCCGTTGGTCACCGAAGCAGTGTGGCTGGCGCGAATACGCATTGCCCCGTCCAGAGACACACCCGGTTGCAGTTCGATCACCTCCGACGCACTTCGCGCAAGCGGCACCTGTTCAATCTGCTCTACGCCCACAATGTACCGGCTCACCGTCTTATCCGGTTCCACCGCAGGCCGTTCGGCCACCACCACCATTTCGCCCAGCGCCAAAGCGGCTTCCTGCAACATAAAATTAACGGTGGTGGTCAGATCCACCTGCACCAGCACGTTCTGAAGTGTCTCGTTTCGATATCCCACCAGAGACGCTTCCACTTCGTGTGCCCCCGGATCCACGGCCAGAATCAAAAAATAGCCGTCCCCATCGGTGGTCCCGCCTCGCCGGGTGCCCTTCACTAGCACATTGACTCCCGGAAGCGGTTCGCCACTGGCGTCTCGGACAGAGCCCGTGACTTTGCCTGTTGTTGCGGCCATTCCGTGCCCTGGCCAGAAGGCAAGCATCGCCCCAACCAGCATCCAGAGACAGCCTAAACGGACTTTAAACGTCATGCCAAATCCTCCGTCAAATGATTATTTGGGCAAATACAACTTGAGCCGAACGCCCAAGTTGAGCTTGTGAAAGGGAAATGCTTCCTGCAATCCCCAGGCTTCCAGGGGTCGCACATGACCCCAGATGATATTATACTGCGCCCGCAGATCGAACGAAAAGGACTGAGAAGCAAAGTATTCCAACCCCAAACCGGCGTTGACTCCCAGGCCCGCCCGAACATCCTCTTCGGGCCGCAGCAACACGCTGGTATTCAAATTGGACCCGCTCTGTCCGGGATAGACCAACCCGCTGATCTTATTGCGGTAGCTGTAAAAACCCGACCCGACCATAAAATAAGGCGCACTTCCCCCACTGTCCAGCTATTCACCCCCGCCCTGAAACTGGTGGATCCAGTTGGCCGTCACGGTAAACCAGGTCATCTCCGAATTGGCCTGGGGGCTGGCGTGTTCCTGTCCGTCGCCCGACCAGAGAAACCGCCGGTCTTCCAGATCACCCGAACCATATTTTGTGTACCGGGCATCCAGCTCAAACGTCCAGGTCTTGTTGTTGATGCGTGAGATCGTTCCCCCGAAGTCAATCCCACCCGAGGGAAACCACTTATTCAGATTGAACAGCGGCAAATCGTACTGGCCGGTCACCCCGATTCCCCAGGTCCCGTCCACATCGGCAGCCGCCGTTCCGAGCCCGACCCCAACAAAGGCCAAACTCAGTAACAATATTACAATGAGCTTCATAAATCCTCCTCCTTCACGGTGTGAAAATTGTGACAAAACACCCCGGCAACTTACAAATCTTCTTCGCCTCAACCCATACGCAAAAACTCCTTTCCGGCGGGGATATTTATGCAACCACGGCCTCCTCTCCCAAATGCTGCTCAATCCAGCCCTTCAAAGGCACATCGTCATCTTTGGGCGATGTATACCCGTGCCCTCCTGAAAGACTGACACCCAAAAGCTGCTTTCGAATAGGATCGCAACGGTCCAGATAGTGTGCAACATCCATATCGTCGCGGGGCCTCAACCACCGATACGAATACCCATAGAACAATACCCGACGCGGCGTGTGCCAGTAGTTGACGCTGGCCGAATGCCAGATGCGGCGGTCGAAAAACACCGCCGTCCCGGCAGGCACCAGCACCGGCACGGTCTCCTCGGGCGCCACCTTGCGGTTTTCCCCTGGAAAATCGTTCCTGAGATGGCTGCCGGGCACCACATAAAAATTACCTCGCCCTGGTTCGGTCAAATCGGTCAGGAAAAACGCCACCTTCAACGAAATCCGGGGCCTGGGGGTGGTTTCCAGATCCATATTTAACCGCCCGCTATCCTGATGAAACCCCACACCAGGGCCGTCTTTCTCAAATGTCTTACCTGCCTCCGCTGTGGGAGTGACCGTCATATGGGAATGATAAAGCTGGATGTTCCACCCCAAAATACTCCAAACTTTGGGCAAGGTCTGAGGCCAATCCAGCAATTCCAGAAACAGATCGTCTTTGCCGATAAAATCCAGCATATTGGATCGTCGATACGAATCCATCTCTTCCCGTTCTCGGTATGCCCCATCCACGCGGTCCACCACGTCGACCAGGTCTTCCACAAGGTCTTGGGGCAGCACGTTCTCCAAAATGAAATACCCATCCCGCTCGAATCGGATGGACTCCTCCTCCGTCAGGCGATAATCCAGACATTTCGGATCCATAAATAAGCCCCTTTCAGACTTGAGTACTTTCACGAACAATCAACTCGGGCTCAAGCACCACACTTTCTGGTATCTCCCCTTCAATCACCTCCAGGGCCATCCGGGCGGCCAGTCGTCCCACCTCCTGGGTGCGCATATTCACCGTGGAAATTCGGGGACGCACCACGCGCTTTTCCCGGGCATCGTCTTGCCCGATAATTGCAAGCGTCTCCGGCACGCGAATCCCTCGATCCAGGCAAACCCCCAGAAGATCGACCGCCCCCCACGAACGGCTGCAATAGGCCGCCGTCACGCCCTGCGGCAAAAGATCAACCACTTCACGGGCATCCTCCACAGCAATCGGATCTGCCTCAAACTCATCCATCGCCCGTAAATAACCCCGAAAACGATCTAACGTGCTGCTTAGCAAGCTACGGATATAAGCCTCATCCACGGAACAATGGTCTCCGCCAAACGCAATCCGGCGGTGTCCCAATTCCAGAAGGTGGCGCGTGGCCAGGTAGCCCCCCGCTTCATTATCCACTTTCACCGAAGCCAGCCCCGCTACACTCGGCCGATTGATCAGAATAATGCGATCGGAATGGTTGTAAAATTCCGGTGTATCTGCCACCTGCTCCAACAACGCTTCGCTTGGTTCAACAATCAGACAGTCAAACCCCTTCTGGATCATCACCCGCATCTCTTCCAATTCCAGGTTGAGATCCCCTTCCGTCAGTATCCCGGTCGCCAGGGAATAGTGCTCCTGCTTCAAAATCTCCGAAATCCCCTGGACCAACGGCAACTGGGACGAAGAGTATTTGATCTCTATCAGAATCAGCCCCACGATTGTGGTTCGCCCGCTCAACATCGCCCGGGCAGACAGGTTTGGGAAATAATTCATTTCCCGAGCGATCCGCTGAACATACTGAATGGTGGGCTCACTGATCCGGACGTTTCCATCCAGGGCTTTATCATTCAAAACCAGGCTGACCGTAGAAATCGACACCCCGGCTTCTTCAGCAATATCTCGTAATCGAACTCCCGGCCTCTTCAATAGTTCCCCCTAATGAAAGCCCGACGAATCAACCACACGACAACCCGACATATCAAATCATTAAAAATCAATTTCTTATAAATATAAAAGGTTTGTGATAAAACCTTTGATCATAAATAATAATAACCAATTTAAGACTGGTCAAGCAAAAAAAATTAAGGCTCTTCCGACATGTTGGCGGGATGATACTTTAGAAGGAGAAGGAATCGTTGTTCAGGTTAGGGCAAATGGAAGCATTACAGAAGGTTGTTGCTGAAGCTCG
>JAPUJS010000285.1 GCA_027296045.1 bacterium
CTCAATATTGTTGAAAACTTCGACCTGCCATCCCTCGGCTGCAACACCGCCGAAAGCATTCATCTGATGGTCGAAGCCAAAAAACTCGCCTTTGCCGATCGGGAAGCCTACATGGCCGACCCCAATTTTGTAGACGTCCCGATCCAGGGTCTGCTATCAAAAGAATATGCCAAAGCACAGGCCAAACGCATCCACCTCCAGCAAGCAGCGTTGGACATCCCCCCCGGTTTACCCGAATCCTTTGAAGACACCACCTGCTTCTGCGTTGCCGACAAAGAAGGGAACGCCGTCTGCCAGCTCCAGAGCATCCAATCCGGCTGGGGATCCAGCCTGGTTGCAGGAGAGACCGGCATTTTGCTCAACAATCGAATGACGTACTGGCACCTCGAAGAAGGCCACCCCAACTGCCTGATGCCCGGCAAACGGGTCCGCCATACCATGAACCCCGTGATCGTTACCAAAGACGACAAACCTATCCTCATCTGCGGCACACCGGGTGCCGATACACAGGTCCAAACCAATTTGCAACTCGTCACCCATATCCTGGAATTTGGCATGACGCCCCAGGAAGCGGTCGAGGCTCCGCGGTGGCGTTCGCTTCAAAACCCGATGGAATCCACAGTACCTCATACCTGTGAAGACGTACTCCAGCTGGAAGGCCGGTTTCCAGAAGAGGTACAACAAGGTCTCGCCGAAAAGGGACACGACCTCCGCATCCTTTCCGACTGGGGTGGCCCCGGAAGCGCCCAGGCGATTCAAATCAATCCAGAAACCGGCGCTTTATCAGGCGGTTCCGATCCCAGACGGGACGGCTATGCAATTGCGTTTTAACCCCCGGCCACTTTGTCCATAAAAAAACCGTAAAGCGGATCTTTGCTTTACGGTTTTTTTAATCGCACAGGATTTATCCTGCAAAATGGCCCCTACCCTTTTGCCTTCACCTCACGCCGACGTGCATGCAGGACCTTCTCGGTATACCCATTCGGTTCTTCCCGTCCCCTAAACACCAGGTCCAGAGCAGCCTGAAAAGCAATGCTGCTGTCAAAGTCAGGGGCCATATTCCGATAGGCCGGATCACCGCTGTTCTGTCGATCCACCACACTGGCGATCTTCTCAAACGTTTCGCGCACCTGCTGCTCGGCCACAATCCCGTGGTGGAGCCAACTGGCTATATGCTGGCTGGAAATCCGAAGAGTCGCCCGGTCTTCCATCAACCCCACATCGTTGATATCCGGCACTTTGGAACACCCAACCCCCTGATCCACCCAGCGAACCACATATCCCAAAATCCCCTGCGCGTTGTTGTCCAGTTCGTTTTGAATCTCCTCAGCAGTGAGTTCCCGATCCAACAAAGGCGGCGTCAGAATAGCGTCCAGATTTGCACGCCCCCGATTCGCCAGTTCATCCAGCCGACCGGATACTTGCACCTGATGATAGTGCATCGCATGAAGCGTCGCCGCCGTAGGAGAGGGCACCCAGGCCGTGGTCGCCCCGGCCAGCGGATGGCCCTGTTTGGTCTCCAACATCTCCCGCATCAGATCCGGCATCGCCCACATCCCCTTCCCGATCTGAGCGCGTCCCGGGAGCCCTACCTCGATCCCCACATCCACATTCCAGTCCTCGTAGGCCCCCAACCAGGGCTGATTCCGAATCTCCACTTTGGGCAATACCGGCCCGGCTTCCAAACATGTGTGGATCTCATCTCCTGTCCGATCCAAAAATCCCGTGTTGATAAACACCACCCGCCGACTGGCCCCGCGAATGGCCTCCTTCAGGTTCACCGTCGTGCGGCGTTCCTCATCCATAATGCCAATCTTCACGGTTTCCGGTTCCAGCCCCAGCACCTCTTCCACCCGACCAAACAATTCCACGGTTGCGGCCACTTCTTCAGGCCCGTGACACTTGGGCTTCACAATATAAATACTTCCTGTCCGGCTGTTTCGCACCCTCCCATTGTCTTTTAAATCGTGCATCGCAGCCAACGAAGTCACCATGGCATCCAAAAACCCTTCTGGGATCTCTTCTCCGTCTGCCGTGGTAACCGCATCGGTATACATGTGAATGCCCACATTCCGCACCAGCAACAAGCTCCTGCCCGGCAACGAAAAAGAGTCGCCATGGGGGGCTGTAAAGGTTCGATCCGGGTTCAAACGCCGGGTCATCGTCTGCCCGTTTTTCTCAAAAGTCGCCTCCAGATCCCCCTTCATAATCCCCGTCCAGTTTCGATACACCCGCACTTTGTCTTCGGCATCCACAGCCGATACCGAATCCTCGCAGTCCTGAATCGTGGTCACGGCCGACTCCAGGACCACATCTTTCACCCCGGCCGGGTGTGTGCTGCCCACCGGATGGTTTCGATCGATCAGGATCTCAATGTGCAACCCGTTGTGCTTCAAAAGCAGGCTGGAGAGTTCCCCATCTGTTTCCACATAGCCTGCAAACTGCTGTGGATCGGCCAGCCCCACCTCGTTTCCATCCTGAAGGGTCGCCACCAGGGCTTCTTCTTGACGCGAAAATTGTGTCACCTCCGAATACGATCCCTGCGACAGGCCCACAGCCTGGTCCAGAAAAGACTCGGTTTCAGCAACCACCTTTTGTCCACGCACCGGGTTATACGCCGACCCTTTCTCTGCCCCATCGTCTTCGGGAATCACATTCGTACCATAAAACGCGTCATACAAACTGCCCCATCGGGCATTGGTCGCATTCAATGCATACCGGGCATTATTTACCGGCACCACCAGTTGGGGACCGGCCGTGAGAGCGATTTCTGAATCTACATTTGCCGTGGTCGCCTGAAAGTGGTCCCCTTCATCCACCAAATAGCCGATCTCCTTTAGAAACGCCCTGTACTCCGCCGGGTCGATGGCCTGTCCTTTCCGCTCTCTATACCAGGCATCCACCTTTGCCTGAACCTCATCTCGCCGGGCTAGAAGCGCCCGATTTTTTGGCCCCAGGTCCCGAACAATCTCACCCAATCCACTCCAGAAAGCGTCGGGATCAACCCCTGTACCAGGTGCAATTTCATCTTTAACCAGCGCATACAGCTCTTCATCAATGTTCAACCCACCAATTTCAGCCGCCATAGAAACTCTCCTTTAAGCCATCTCCGGTGTCATCGCGCCCTCACCAAAAACCAGCGAGAACGTACTCCCCCGTGTCGATTGTGTGGCCGCGTCCATATAACAAAACCATTTGCTTTAAAATTAAGGGAGAAAAACACAGAGATCAAGAAAGATTGTTCCCCGATAAAAAAAAACTCTGGATCTGTCACAGCAGCCCCCTTGGTTCGTCGCACCATCCAATCTAAAGATCCCGCCACGTTTCAAACCATTTCTGATACCCCGTCTCCACCGGCTCGATATTGCCCACTTCAAACTCCAGCGCATAGTCCCGGTCATATCCAAGCCCTTCCACCTGCTCCCACACCCAGCCCACATCGATCACGCCGTCGCCCAACATCGTGCGTTCCCACTTCCCCTCGGCATTATAGTTTCCATCCTTGATGTGCACATGCACAATATGATCTTTGAAGACCTCAAAAGCGGGCTTGTACTCCACACCGGCTTGCATCAAATTGCAGGGCTCGTATAAAATACCGAAATACTTCGACCCCACTTTTTCCGAGATTTCCAAACACGCTTCCGGGTCCCCGGAAATCTCCGTCCCGTGATTTTCGATCCCCATATACACACCCAGCTTCTCCGCCAACTCCGCCGATTCTTTGAAATAGGGCACCAGACCATCCAGCACGGCACGCTTCCCATTGCCGGGTGTCACGCGGATGGATTTGGCACCAAATTCCTTCGCCACCTCCAGCGTCTTACGCATCTCATCCATCGCCGCATCCCGTTCTTCCTGGGTCTCGGCGGAAAAATCACGCCCGCAATACGCCCCAATATTGGCCACCTGCAAATCGTAGGTCTCACACACCCGGTGCAACTCGTCCAGACGATATTCCGGATCGGTCACCGAAAAATGCGGCATCCGTGCCAACAAATCCACCTTCTTAAACCCCGCTTCTGCAATCACCTGAAACGTATAACCCAGATCCGTCTCTTTGAGCGGAAACGTACACGCGGAAACCCGTGATATATCCATCTAATCCTCCTGACAACTACCCTCTCGTGGATTGTCATTTCTTCTGCTACGGTGCTACCCAGTCCACATAAATGGGGCTTGACCACGCCATTTCCATATCCGATTGCACCACCCGAACATAATACGGGTTGATCCCTGGCTTTGGAGAAGAATCGGTGAAATCAAAAGCGACCTCTCCTGCCTCCCGTTCTTCTGGTGCCAGCGACACCGTAACCCGCCGGTTCAATTGGCCAATTTCCATCGTGACAGGACCGGCTTCCAGATCCTTCAAACTCACATGGAATCCCACCTTCTCGGCAGGCGCATACGTCATCCGCCTGGGTGGATTGATCCCCCGATCGCCGTATTTTGGACCCGCAATCACCGTCGTATCCACCACCAATTCCACCTCCGCATCGCCCTCACCGCCCAGATCCAGAATCATCCCGCTTCGATATCCGCAAGAAATAGCATACCACTTCAGCCCCCCTTCATCTGCATCATACACCCGGCATCTGGGGCTGTCAAAGCGGATCTTCTCCACCCCGTTGATCGGACGTCCGTTCACCCGAAGCTGCCCCTCCCAGATCACACCCGAATAACTGGTCTTTCGGCTCGCCCCTTCCCAGAGAATCCGCACCCGATTTCGATTGGCCCCCCGTTCAACTGGATGGCTGTAAACCAGGTCCAACCCGCGATACATCTCGACCGATTCAAAAGCTGCAGTGCCGGCAACAAATGCCGAAATACACGGGTGATGTCGGGTCGTAAATTCCTCGCCCATCCAATGGCCTTCACATTCAGTGTGCATCAAAATACGCGCCCCGGTGGTCGCATAGATCCGCCGCGCCGTATACGCCGATAAAATATCTGAAATCGTCAACGCAGGCGCATAAACCGCCGCCAGCCCGGCCTTGGCATATCGCCGGGGCTGAAACCCGGGTGTATCGCCACCCGGCCGGGCGTTGTGGCTGTCGCTGCCCCCGAAAAAACCCATCTTATAATTGCGCTCCAGGGTCTCCTGAAGAATCCACTCAAAGGTCCCGTGATCCGACGTCACCTCCACAGCCGGTTCCAGGGCCGGATCGTGAAATTGCAAATCCGAATGCTCGCCGCCCACATGTGCTGTAATCACCACATCCTGGTTCCGATAGGCCTCATACACATCTGTAATATGGGTCAAATCTGTATCTTCGTCCGACTTATCGGCCAACCCCTGATGCCCCGAACGCCGGATCGGCTGATCGTGACGCCGAAAATACACATTGTGATGTCCACCCCGTTCTGTCCCTGCCGACCATTCAAACCCTGGCAATGCCACAAACTGTCCCGGTTGATCCCATGCCCGTTCGGCCTCCTGCTGCACCGCCCAATCCTGTTTGGTCAGGATGTGATCGTTGCGCTGGTACCCTGCAAAACCAATGGCTGCCACATCCCGCGCATACCGGAAAAAATCCTGTATCTTTTGCGCATCCGCCACCTGTCCGCCGTGGGAATCGCCCCAGTAGAGCGTGTAGACATCCTCCCCTTTCCGACACCACATTGGATTGCTTTCCGCCTGTAGCCCTGCCGCCTGATCTTCGGCCGACAGCCGATGCACGCCTTCTTCGCTTACGCGGCACCCTTCCATCCAGCGAACCCCCTGATCCGCTTTGCTAAACGTCAGGGCTTGCTCGGGCACCTGAACCGTCCCCCCCTCCAGATTTACGGTTCCCCGATACGCCATGGCCGGATTCCCCCAGGCATCTTCTGCCTTGACCTGGATTCGAAAATCTTGATCTGTAGACACCGTGGAAGGCACATTGACCACCAGTTTCATCGCCTCACCCCCCACAATGCTTACAAACGGCGGATCGGGCAGCGTCACCCGATTGCCATTTCCTTCCACGTCAACATCCACCCAGCAATAGTGCCGGGCCTCCATAAATGTCTGCGACCGAAACCCCGGCCCTCCCTGACTTCGATCGCCATAGGTCACCACCACCTGCTCGCCGGGTTGGAGCGCCCGACCGTTTACAATCAACACAATGGAAAGCAAACTTTGCACCAACACCCCCACACGCGCCTCGATCGGTGCCTGGACTGTCAAATAATCTTCCCCGGCCGGATCGTCCATCTGCGGCATGGCCCGGTCGGAGTCCGCCTCCGTATAAATCCGGATCGTCCCGCCTCTTGCAACCCCCTTTTCCCCAACTGTGTAGGTCACCGTCCAGGTTCCGTAGCTGCCGGCAATCACATCGTCTCTCGGATGGAGGGTTAGTTCACCGTATTCAGACATATTTCCTCCCTTACCAACCGTGCACAAAATGCCCCTGGTCCGGAAACCAGATCGCATCAATAATACTGGAAAAGGCAATCCCGAACAGATAGCCCACAATCGCCCCATACCAGAATGGAAGCGATCGGCGATAGAGCTTCACGCCCCCAAAGCGCAGGACCACCACTTTGACCAGCCAGACCAGAAACAGACCAAACGCATACTGGCGCGGCCGAAACGCCAGTGCGACCGGATGAAACGGCCACCAGGAAAATCGGTTGCGCAAATACATCAAAAACCCTGCCTGTGCAAACCCGAGGGTCCAGACCCCAAACTTCTGAGGATCAAACACCGTGATCTTGCTGCCCTCAATATACGGCACGCGACTGGTCAGAGCGTCCATAGGCCAGGGAACCATCAGGCCATTCAATCCACCTTCCACATAACAGCGATTCAAATAGAATCCTCCGGCGCTGATATACCCCACCAGATAGGCCAGAGGCACCATACCCCAGATCCAGGGGTGGCGTGTCAAACTCTGCCCCAGCATACGAAAAATATGCGGCATCGCCGCCAGGGCCGTCGTTCGGCTGGACGCACCCAGGAACACGTTCCTGTTAATCAGCGTCATCATAGCCTGCGACCCTTCCGTTAGATGCGTCGTTCCCACCACCGTATTCATCAGAGCCACACCCTTGCCTCCCGCCGGACTCAGAAACGTAAACCCGGTTGCGGCCGCATACTTGGCGATCCCGAAATAACAGAAAAACATCAAAATCATCTGCCCAACCACGGCCCCAAACGTCATCCCCACCGACATCATCCAGCCCCCAAGACCCACCGAGGAAAGCACCAGCCCCAGCCAGGCCGTTCGGTAGGTCACCGGCACGCCATCGTCTTCCTCGGGCCTGATAAACGCTTTTTGAATGGTCTCCTTTAAATGTTCCCGGGCAACCCACAGCGACCAGAGTACCAGGCACACCAACGCCCCGTGCATCTCCAGCATCATGATCTCACCCGCCTTGGAGGGTTGCCCCTCCAGGCCCACCGTAAATCCAGTTCTGTTCAGCATGCCAGTCTTGAAAATGTTAACCAGATCATAAAACCACACACTGAACAGCATATCCACGGGACACAGATATGCCAGCCCCATCAACAAAGGTTGGATCCGGACATAAAAAGGCGGATAATACAACCCCAGGCTGATCGCCTTGGTGTGGTAGTGGTCAAATACCGTAATCCGGGGCAGCGCCAGCTGAAAATAACCGATGATATTCCAGCAGATCACCCCGGCCACACTGGCAAACCCGATCCAGAAAATCTTATCCTTGAAGACCGTTGGCACACGCCCCTCGTCCGCGCCTTCCAGAAGGGCAACCGGAAACTGAGACATGGGAAATACCAGGCGCTCTTTCTCCTCCCACTGCTTGTAAAACAACACGCTCCCGAAAAACCCCGCCATCAGCGCCGTAATACATCCTACAAACCACCAGAAAAAGGGTTGTGCCCACATCATCCACGGAATAGCGTCCCCTTTTCGCAGCCCGGTGTAGACCTGCCGGACAATATCCAGATGCGCGTCCAGGAACAGCCAGTCCGGCAAAAAGGGGAGGACCACCTCCCGCAGACGATTCTCAGGAGAGGCATAGAATTCGGGCGAGGGAATCAAGCTCACCGCATAAAAACCCCAGCCAACCGCAGGCAAATTGCCGATGATCCACAGCATTGAAAAAATGGTCAGCAATTCAATTCTGGACAGTGCAAACCGGGGTGCAAATCGATTCAATACAACATTAAACCCCACCCAGATCACAAACGGAATTAGGGCCGCCACCGGCAAATAGCTCTTGACCAGGTTGGTGGCAAAATAGCTCATGTAAAGTGTTGCCGCGACAATGGTGACAACACCCAGTACAATCGCCTTGAAGGTGATCTTTTCCGGGACAGTCGCGGTTTCTCGGGCAGATTCAAAGGATGCGGCCACAATTACCTCATCATTCCCCATTCCACAGGGCTTGGGCCAGAATCCTCTCGACCACTTCCATTGTTTTCACACAATCCCAAAACGGCTTGGATCTCGCTATCAGACATATTTTTTCTCCCTTACCATCCATGCACGAAATGTCCCTGGTCCGGGAACCAGATCGCGTCGATCACGCTGGACACCGCAACCCCGACCAGGTAGCCCACGATCGCCCCGTACCAGAACGGGATGGACCTCCGGTAGAGCCCGATCCCCCCGAACCGGAGCACCACCACCTTCATCAGCCAAACCAGAAATACGCAAAATGCATACATCCTGGGTCGAAATGCAACCGCAACCGGGTGAAACGACCACCACGTAAACCGGTTGCGCAAATACATCAGCACCCCG
This sequence comes from bacterium, assembly GCA_027296045.1. Classification (GTDB taxonomy): domain Bacteria; phylum Latescibacterota; class UBA2968; order UBA2968; family UBA2968; genus JAPUJS01. Next base: position 8,712 of record JAPUJS010000285.1, read on the forward strand.
GCCTGCGCAAACCCGAACAGCCACACCCCGAACTTCTGAGGATCGAACACCGTGACCTTACTGCCCTCGATGTAGGGCAATTGCCGGGTCAGCGAGTTCATCGCATTGGGCACCATCAGCCCGTTTAGCCCGCCCTCGGCATAGCACCGCTCCAGGTAGAACCCCCCGGCGCTGACATAACCGACCAGATAGGCCAGCGGAATCATCCCCCAGATCCAGGGGTGCCGCCGCAAGTTCCGGCCCAGCATCCGAAAAATATGGGGGATCGCCACCAGCGACGTGGTCCGGCTGGCTGCGCCCATGAAGATATTCCGGTTCATCAGGACCATCATCGTCTGCGAGCCCGGCGTCAGGTGTTGGGTCCCCACCATGGAATTCATCAGCCCCAGGCCCTTGCTCCCTCCCGGAATCAGGAAGGTGAAGCCGGTCGTGGCCGCGTATTTGGCGATCCCGAAATAGCAGAAAAACAGCAACACCAGTTGCACCACCGCGGCCCCGATCGACATCCCCGATGACAGCATCCAGCCCACCAGCCCGAATGTCGAAATCGCCAACCCTATCCAGGCCATGCGATAGGTCACCGGCGCTCCGTCGTCGTCCTCCTGCGGACGGACAAACCCCTTCTGAAAGGTCTCCTTCAAATGCTCCCGGGCCACCCACAAGGACCACAGCACCAGGAACACCAGGGCCCCGTGCATCTCCAGGTTTGTGATCTCGCCCGCCTTGGCCGGCTGGCCGGGCAGGCCCACCGTGAACCCGGTCCGGTTGAGGGCCCCCATTTTAAAGATATTGATCAGGTCGTAAAACCAGACGCTGAACAGGATATCCACCGGACACAGATAGGCCAACCCCATTAAAAGCGGCTGGATCCGCAAATAATAGGGCGGATAATATACCCCCAGACTAACCGCCTTTGTTAGCCAATGACCGAACACCGTAATTCGGGGCAGACTCAGCGTGAAATATCCGATAATGTTCCAGCCGATCACCCCAGCCACGCAGGCAAACCCGATCCAGAACACCCGATCCCTGAACACCACCGGAACGCGCCCCTCGTCGGCCCCTTCCACTAGGGCCACCGAGAACTGGGACATCGGGAACACCAGGCGTTCTTTCTCGTGCCACTGTTTGTAAAACAACACGCTTCCGAAAAATCCCGCCATCAACCCCGCAATGCACGCCACAAACCACCAGAAAAACGGCCGTGCCCACAGCAGCCAGGGCACAGTTTCGCCTTGCCTCAACCCCGTATAGACCTGCCTGACGATTGGCACGTTCGCATCTAGGAACAGCCAGTCCGGCAAAAAGGGGATGACCACCTCCCGCAACCGATTCTCGGGAGAGGCGTAGAACTCGGGCCCTGGGAAAAGACTGACGGCATAAAGACCCCAGCCGGTCGCTGACAGATTGCCCACCAGCCACATCATCCCGAAAATCGTCAGCAACTCGGTGCGGGACAGCGCGAACCGGGTTGCAAACCGGTTCAATCCCATATTGATCCCCACCCACATCACAAACGGGATCAGGGACACCACGGGCAAATAACTTTTGACCAGGTTGGTGGCGAAATAGCTCGTATACCACATCGCCATCCCAATTGTGATCACCCCCAGCACCAGTGCGCGGAACGTGACCCGTTCGGGGGCAGGTGCGCTTCCCGTAGCCTGCTCGGAATGAGATTCAAACGAGGTTGCCACACGCTTTCCTTTGCGGATAGATATTCACTCCCCGTTCCACAGGGCTTGAGCCAGAATCTTTTCGGCCACCTCCATTGTCATCACACAATCCCGAAACGGCGAGGTCGTAATCAATCAAATGCCGAATCCCCATCGCATTGTTGATCTGAAACCCGCAGTGATTTTGAACGCCAATGGCGACCCCCCCATCACAGTCTCCTCATATTAAATTGGTTCTTCAATCCATCGTTTTGGAGAGATCGTAAACCCGTCCACTTTTCCGGCGTATCGGAACGCACCCGATTCCCCGGTAGGAACAAGCTCCAGTACCGTGTCCGACCCTCGCCAACGTGTCAGAACACCTTCTTCCGAAATCTCGGTTTCAATATCGCAGCCCGAAAACGCTTCCCAGAAATGCTCGTGGGTAAACCCACCATGGATCTCTCGAACTTCCAGTGCATAGGCACAAAATACGTTCTGGAGATTCTCCTCCCCAACGGCAATCTCTTCTCCGCGGTACAGGTCGAACACAAACTCAACGCCATCGACAACCGCCCGGATTTCTCCTCTGGCTTCAAACTCCCCCACCCCCTGTCCCAAAAACTGAATCCTCACGAACAAATCTCCTGAACGGAGAAACAACCGCCTTCCGTTCACAAAAGGTCGAGGCAAAACCCGATCTTCTTTCCCCCCGATCCAGAGCTCGGGAATCTCCTGAGACTCCAGCGTCAACACAATCGAAAACGCGCTCAACGACCGTGCTGCCAGATCGGAAAGGTCGTGCAACATCAACGCCCGCCCCTGGTTTTGCACGCACCAGCATCGGCCGTCTCGCCGCTCCACACGCTTGTCATTTTCCCGAACCTGCTCGGTCAACGCCTCCAGGGCATTCCCCCTGCTTTTCCAGTAGACCATCAGATTGCGTCGCTGATACCACACCTCGCTTGTATTCACCGTGCCCAATGCATAACGATCGGTCAAATAGGTCGTCATCTGAATAAACGACCCGGCATATTCCGCATCCAGGGCCCGTCCGTCCGTCCGAACCGTCTCTTCAACCAGCCGCGGATAGTTTGAATTTAGCATCATCTCCCGCGCATCCTCCGGACAGGCCACCTCCTGGATGGCCGCCAGTGCCGCATACGTGGTATCGCCCCCGTGTGCGACCGAATCGCCCAGATCAAAGACATCTCCCAGCACTTTGTAGAGATAATATTTGATCGCCCCGGCATAATGCTGAAGCAGATTGCCATAGGCCCGGCTGTGTGGCCCGGCAAGTTGCCCGGTGGGCGTGTGGAAATGTGCCGCCGTCGTTCGCCACATCCGTTCCTGAATCCGGATCACCAGGTCGTGAATCTCTTCGTCTTCCACAAACATGCCCATCCAACAAAGCGCCGAAAAATTCACGCCATAATAGGTTGGACTGCTGTATTCCTGAAACCCACCCGTCAGATTGATGTACTCTACCAGTTCCCGGACCTTCCTGCGCCCTTCCTCCAGATATTCCGAAGCCCCATACATCTCGCCCGCCACGGTCAACACAGATGCCGACAACAACGAAATATTGGTATAAGAAGGCGTCACATCCCGTTTTTGAATAAACGCACACGCCCGAAGCACAGCCCCTTCAATCTGTTTCAAACACGAATCGCTCACCCAATCTGAATAGGCCCGGGGAATATGCATCAAATACCCCCCACAGAAAGCTGCCCAATTCTGATCGGTATACCCTTCTGCATCGGGCGAGGTCTTGAACAGTCCAAAGTCCGAACGATCTGTATCCTGTTCCTGATAGGCGATCACCTCGGGAACAATCAGCTCTGCCTCCTGACAATCTGCTTGATCCCCGCTGGCAACCAGCATCAAGGCATAGGCGCAACCACCTCGAACGCTCGTGCCTACAAGCCGAGATTCCGGTTGATAGTGGGCATCCGAATAGGTTCTGCCAATCTCGTATAAGCTCTGATCCATTGCGTTCACACGACCTCCCATTCAGGAACAAAATAGAAAGGAGACCTCTTCACAGAAGCCTCCTCGGCATCAGACCTCATAATATAAACAAAAAGCTGAATTTCCAAATACATGCGTACGGCCTTGGTACTAAAATTCCTGGCCCCAGTATGGATTGGACAATTCTCCCGGATAGGTGGAATGGACCAGTTCGTAGACACCGGTGCCCCGCCGATCTCTGAACACAAATTCATAGCGCCGTTGGGTTTCATAAATCCAGACTTCAAAGGGTTTCCCCCCGGCCGCTGAAGTATGGTAATCCATATCATCCGGCTGCCCATACTGGATGTAGACTCGCCCCCGGTCTGTTTCCGAACCCTTCAGCCGACTGCCCGCCCCAAAATGCGTCTCCACATAATGCATACGAACCAGATGTTGGATCAGCCGTTCGTTTGTCCCAGAATCCGGAGAATCATCCAGATTGCCCCAAAACGCCTTCAAAAATACCAACCTGGATGGCCACTCCTCCAGGGCTTCATACACCGCCCAGGTTTTTGGGTCCGCAAGATACCGGATATCCCCATAATATCGAATCAAATCCTTCTGTATCTGGCTCAACCCTTGAGGCAAGTCTTTGGATACCAGAAAAAACGAGCGCTGTATCCGCAGATATTGCTTGCTGGACCCATCAAAAGCCTCCACCTGGAGATGATACATCCCTTCTTCAAGACCCTCGGTCTCCAGAATTTCCGCCTTCACACAACTCTCACCCGGTTTTAAAAAACGCTTGGCAGGATAGGTCCGTACCACCGACCCCTCGACGTCCATCAAGCGATATCCTAAAATAAAACTTTCCTCTTGGTCAACTTGGTCAACTGCCAGATTGTAGAGTTCGAAATAAACCTGAATCGGCTCTTCGGTCACATAATTTCGCGTAATATTGGGAACCACCTTCCAGCCCTGCTTCACAAATCGGTGTGTTTCCCCACTACGCGCCACCTGGGACGCAAGTTGAAGATCGCTGAATACCAGACCTGCTTGCTCATAATCGGGCACGTGAAGAGACGCCGTGCACCGGCCTTCCTTTTCCGCGTTGATATCCTTCATATGAACGATCAGGCGATAAACTCCGGGTTTCAGGTCAAACCGAACGACATCCTTGAACGGAGCCACAAACCCCTCATCCAGATCCTGAATGGCAATGAGCCGCACCCAGGTTTTGTGCGCGACCTGGGTGGCCAGTGTGTCCAAAACCAGGGCAACGATGGAGACCTTCCCCACCGGTCCGTCCTCGTGTTCCGAAAACCTGAGTTGCTTGGCATCGAGCAACAGGTCAACTTCCTGGCGGGTGTACCCCTCAGGCCCCCGGAACGCAGACAGATCCACAAAAAACCGCAGCGTCCCTTCGCTTTTCAGGGGCAAATCTTGTACCTCTGCACAGCCCACCGGTTCCCCAAATCCTGCCCAAACGCTTGCGGTGAACAGGAGAACCGCAATCCGGCCGATCCAAGTCATCTCACAACTCCCGGATGGGATCTATTAAGCGGTCTCTGTGGCTGCCATAATATCCAGCCAGCCCTGCAGACTATCGGTCACCGATGCCGGATGTTTTTGGCTGCAAGCGATAAATCCGGGCACGCTTTCTCGTCCGGTCGGCATGGCCGGATCACTATAGCGAAGGTCCAGGCTCCAGCGAATATGATCGCTCAGATTGGGGATGGACCGGTGAATGGTCTTGTGCTGGATCAGCAGCACGCTCCCCTTTCGAACCGGACAGGCCACCTGCTCGCCTCCCGGCAAGGCCTCGTCCACAATGCCCTTAAAATTGCCCGCCGGTCCCAGTTTGTGCACATGCTCAATCAACGGCATCCGATGACTTTCTGCAATGACCTCCATACACCCGTTCTCTACCGTGGCGTCCACAAGAGGGATCCAGGAATTCACCATAAATGTCTCGGTTGCATCTGGTTCCAGATATCCCAGATCCTGGTGCCAGGGCACTACGGATACATCCTGGTTGGGCAATTTGGGACGGATATTAAATTGCGGATGCGCCAGGATCTCCGGCCCGATTAACGACTCCACAATATCCAGAATGCCTGGGTGCGTAACCACGGCGAACATACCCTCGGTCTTCAACTTTCCGGTCAACCCCTTAAAGAGTGGATCGCCAAAAGAGGCCGAAGATGCATCCTGGACAGATTTCACAGCCCGAGCAAGCCTGCGTTCAAAAGGCTCGTTCTCGAATAAATCTTCAAGCAAGCCCGCTGCATACATCTCCTGGATATTGCGATCTACAGTCTCATTCAATTCGTTGATCAACGGCTGAAAATCTACTGCCGAAATCACGTCTTCCACCAGCAAATAGCCCTGTTCCTTAAAAAATAGGATTTGTTCATCGCTTAATCCTGGCATAACGCACCCCTTTTAGGAAATCAGACCACCGGCAGATGGTGGCTATGCTGCCTCGTGTTCTTCACGCATCGCGCTGAAAAACCGAACGTCAATTCGCGCCAGATCGATCACTGTCTCTAAAGGTTCACCGCTATATTCACTGTGGAAACTGACCGGACCCTCAAAATTCAGCCGATCCAGCGTCTTCACCAGTGTGGGCCAATCGCCAAACCCCTGACCCAATCGCATCGTTCCCCCCGTAGGCGTCCCCTGCACCGTCCGCCCCATGGGCCGCTGGCGAATCAAATCTTTAAAGGCCAGCACCGACAAATAATCCTTTACAATATCCAGCGCCATCTCAATCGGTTCCCCGCAAATCGACAGGTGTCCCGGGTCTGCGAACACGCCGATGTGGTCTGGGTTAAATCCTTTCACCACATTCATCGCCGCACAGGCATTCAGCCCCATTGATTTCCCGGAGTGGTTGTGTACCACCGTCTTCACCCCGTGCTTCTCTGACAGTTTCTCAAACCCTTCCATCCATCCCCGGATCTCATCTAATTGATCCCAATAGTGTTTTTCAGGGCTCCAGTGCCAGTAACCCAATTTAATATGTCCAACCCCTGCCTGTCCGCAAGCTCCAAAGTATTGATCTGCGTAATCAATATCTGGCCGATTAAAATCTCCAGGTGCTGTCACCAGCGGGATGCACAGCCCTGCCTCCTCAAATTGCTTCGCGGCCTTGGGCAACGCATCGTTGATATTGTCCGGATTCACCGGATACCCATCCCGCACGCATAAATCCGCCCCCTGTACTCCCACCGACTGCAACGACTCAATAATTCCGGACACGTCCAGACCTTCCAGATGCTTTGTGAACATGATATAGGTAAGCTTCATATCGATTCCTTTCTTTGGATGGTGTTGGATCACGAAACCGGGTGGGGATGGAATGGGAAAGGTTCGTGCAACGGCCACGAAATCTACCACCCCATTCACCGCCCCGACTCCCTACCTCCCCAAGGGACGGGCGAGGGGTGCCCTTCGTGCTTCTTCGTGTGGTGAAGGGTCAGGGATGTGGGGTTTCGTGATCCCGCCTTCACGTATACAAATTTTCTGTCGGAATATCTGTAATCATCGCGTGTCCGGGCGTATAGGAAATCATAAACGGCAACTTTGCCTGCTGCGCCACAATGCTGGGCGTGATCCCGCATGCCCAGTAGAGGCGGTCTGTCCCTTCGGGTATCTCAAATGTATGTCCATTCATATTCACATTCAGATCGATAATTCCCAATTCTTCCGCATTATTCTTTCCCACCGGTGCCCCGTGGCACTGCGGGAAATGGCCGGTAAACTCCCAGACAGCATCCACAACTGCTGGATCAAATGTCCGCAAGGTCACTGCCATCTTACCCTGAAACACCCCCACGGACTTGCAGTCTACCCCCGTAATCTGAATGGTCGGACCAAATGCGGCCTGGAGTCCCTTTTCGGCCAGCAAGCCATCGAACGACACGCTTGACCCGATCAGGCAAGTCACCGTATCGTCGTCAAAAAGATCCACAATATCTTTCTGCTGCCCCACCACGTTGCCGTCCCGTACAATATCATAAGACCCCAAATCGGTGCGAATGTCAAGCTGTTCGGCAAACTCGGGACAATCGGTCTGTCCGGGATCGAATGTCGCCAGCAGCGGACAGGGCTTGGGATTGGCACGACAAAATGCCCCAAAATCCTCCGCATAAGACCGGTGCAGAAAAACCACATTCACGCACAAGTACCCCGGCAGTGCTCTGGACGCAAATCGCTCCAGGCGGTTCTCCCGGCATGCCAGGCGGACTTCCAGTGGTGTAGAAAAATCGCTCATTATTTCGCCTGGGTTGTTTGAGCAGGATTGTCACCCCGCCCTTCTAAAAGAAATGCGGCCTCGTTCTCATTCAAAAAAGCAGGAAAGTCAACCACTGCCCCCACTTGAGCACTCTTTAAGATTGCTTTCTCCACGGCCAGCACATAGGCCGCATCCCGCACACTCATCGAACCGGTCCCTCCGTTGCGAATACAATCGGCCAGTTCGACCAGTTCGTCATAATGTCCCATATACCCGAAAGGCCCCCGGTTGAAATCCTCGCCGTTAAACACCCATGATTGTTCCACTTCGTTGGGACCCCGCATGAGATGGCACTCTTTAAACCGCTTTGCCAGATACACACAGCAGTCTTTGCCAAACAACTGGTAGTGGTATTTTTTCAGCATCGGGTTATAGGCTCTGCCGTGTTGAATATAGGTATGTGTACTCCCATCAGCAAATGTCAAAACTGCCGAAAAAGAATCCACCGGTAGGTGAGGATCCAATCCCCAGTAATCTCCCCCGCTGGCATAGACACGCAACAGAGGTGCTTCGTGGAAAAGATTCACGGCCAGGTCAATATTGTGAACCGCCTGATGCGTAATCGTATCTGTACATTGGCAATAAGAAAAAAGCGGATGGGGACACATCCGCTTGGCCTGCCGAACCATTGGTGCGAGCCGATTGCAAGTGCCGTGAATAAACTTCACACCAGCTGCCTCTACCACACGCACCGTCTCAACCGCATCGGAAAGCGCAATCGCAATCGGCTTTTCCACAAAAATATGCTTCCCCGCCTTCGCTGCTCCCTGTACCAGGTCCGGGTGCATCCGCGGGCCTGTCATAATCAGCACGCCGTGAAGGTGAGGGTCATTGAAAATACGATCTGCATCCGTGGTCGTATACTCCCCCCCATGGGCTTCCAACAGACGCCTGGCCTTATCTTCCTCCACATCACAATAAGCCCACGTACACACGCCAGGAATTGCCGCCACATTGGGGCAGTGTACCTGGGATGCCATTCCGCCACACCCGATCACACCGAATCGCAGTTCTTCCACCGTTTTCTCCCATATCAACACTTCTGCTACGAAACCACTGCATCTCGTACTCTTTTAAAAAATGCCACTTCCCGTTTTGCCCCTGCAATCGGCCCCTCTTCAGAAATCTCGAACTCACAGTGCACCGACATCGGACCGTCGAATCCGATTCGATTCAAATCCGAAAACACCGTCGTCCAATCCACCATCCCTTCACCAGCCTCCACCCACGATGTGTGCACCGCACCGTGGCCATCCTTTTCTACCCGCGTCTCCAGCACATCCTTCAACCCAACCATGCGCAGATAATCCTTCATAATTGCCAGTCCCAGCGCAAACTCCTCGCCTTCCACCACCATGTGGCCAGGATCCAGATAAGCGCCGAAATATTGGGGATCAAAATCCCGCAGCAGATGGGCCATCATCGAGGCATTCAGTCCCATACATCGATTGGAATGCGTGTGGTAACAGATTCGCACATTGTATTTCTCCGCCAGTTTCTGCCACCCCTCAAACGCCTTCCGAATCCGGTCTACTTCTGCCCAATAGTCCTGCGCAATCGGATCAATCTTGAAATATCCCAGCTTGATCAACCGCACATTGGCCGTATCCATCGCCGAAAGCGTGGGCTCGGCCGAAGGGTGATCCGGCAGCAGGAGGTCAAACGCACCCGTGACCATCGGAATCAAAAGTCCATTTTCTTCAAACGTCCGCACCGCCCCCACCAGTTCCGTGCCTGCATTTTCTGGATTGACCGGATATCCAGATCGCACGCACAAATCCCATCCTTCCAGCCCAAATTCATGCCCCAGGTCCACCAACTCAGCGATGCTTTTCTCCTGAAGCATTTTGCTAAACATTACAATCTTCATTGCCTCACTCCTTGATCGCACGACATGCCTCAAAAAAATCTTCATTGGACGCCGAAAACCCGTTCTGCTGTTCAAATTCCCGAATAGCAATCTCAAAGCAATTTTCTACCAGAAGGGTGAATATCTTGGCAGACATAGGCATCTAAAGCCCCGACGGTAAAAGGACCAGTTCAGGTATCCTGGCCCGGGAAGGCATCGTCGCCACAAACAGACACGCATCGGCCACATCCTCGGGCTGCAACGCCTTGGCCATCACCTCCGGTGGCGTGGGCGTGGGCCGCTTCAGCACCAGGGGCGTATCACACAACCCCGGGAAAATCACCGTGGTGCGAATCCCGTTCTCCTGTTCTTCTTTAAAGGTGCCGTGTGCCAGACCCGACATGCCGTGTTTGGAGGCCTGGTAAGACACTCCAGAGACATCGGGCGATTGCACACACCCGGAAGACAGGTAGATAATCAACCCCGACTTCTGCTCCCGCATGGTCGACAAAACTGCCTTGGTGCAATTGAACGCCCCGGTCAGATTGGTGCCCAGCATCATCTCCCACGTCTCATGCGTCAGCGCCTCCAGGCTTCGATCCGGAATATTCGTACCGGTTGCATACACCAAAATATCAATCCGTCCAAATCGGTCCAAAGTCGTCTGGACCAGGTGTTCCACCTGGCCAACATCCCGAGCGTCTGTAGCACAGGCCACTGCCCCATCGCCGATTTCATTTGCCAGATCTTCCAGCTTACCCGCACTTCGGGCGGCCAGCACCACTTGCGCGCCTGACCGGGCATAGGCCAACGCCGTTGCCCGCCCCATTCCCGTACTGCTGCCCACAATCACGGCCACCTGGCCGTCCAGCGCAAGACTCATATCGCCTCCTTTAATTTTGTCCGCCATAAAAAAAGACCACCTCGCGGGTCGCCTCTCCACCCCCCACCTCATCCCAAATGGTGATCTCCAGGACGTTGACACCCGGTTTGGCCTTTTTCAGATCCAGCTCCACATATTCATGCTCTTCCTCATCCGACCCCACCTGGTCGTAGGTCACCGAAACCTGAGGCTTCCGCTGCCTCAAAAGTGCCCGAATTCCCGAAGAAATCATGCCTGCCAGGCCCACCGATCCACGCGGATTAAATTGCACTCTGTATTGCACCTTATAACGGGTTTGACCAAAAGTGTCCTTCTGCAAATTATAGATCTCAAAATAGGCAAACACCCGACTGCCTGGAGGATAGGTTCGGGAAGGCATCGGGGAGACCCAAACATCATTCTTTCGCAGCCGATCGTTTGAACCCGCCTCTTCGACCGAAGAAGCCAGCTGAATCCCACTCAGCTTCACGCCTTCCGCACCAAAATCGGAAACAACCAGCTCCTGTTTGTAAGCACCCGCCCGCCCGGACAGCTCATCTTTCAACTGCACTTGAAGCTGATATTTTTCTCCCGGAGGCGCCTCAATCCGCAGCACGTCGGGAATAAATATCCCCCGGTCCTGGGGAAATGCACGGCTGTTCTGGTAGGACAGCACTTCGTTCATGCGATAGATGTTCTCGTGGTCCTCATCTGCCAGAGCCAGCGTTCCCACCACATGAATCAGATAGTCCCGATCTCCTTTGCCGACCGTTACCTCCGCCGGAGGCACCCCGTAATAGACCTCAACCACAGTCTTTCCGTCAGGGCCCCGGAAATCTGCCACGTCATAGAAAAAGTGGAGCGCATCCTTCCCCACCCCCGGTCGATAATAATCGGGCACCGAGGCAACCGACTGCTGGTAGAGCACGCCGGGCGCATACTCCATCAACCGGGCCACACTGGCAATCCGATTGTCACTTTCGGGCAAAGGCGGAAGGGGGGCAAAATCAAAGTGCCCGTTGCCCACTTCATCGGTAAACGTAAACTCCATCCCGCCCCGGATCTGGGTATAGGTCCAGGTCTCCCAAGGCACCGTTTCATACTCCCGATCTGAAATCACAGGTCCATAATTTAGAAAAGTCTGCTCCATCCTCGGGCCGACCGACCCATCAAAAGGACTGGATGCTACCAGGTCCGGCACTTCAAACCGAAAACCGATCTGTTCGGCCTCTTCGCCCGGAGTTAACTCCAGATTCACATCGTCCTCTCCGTCATCCGCGCCCAATGCCCCGCTGTTCAGACCTTCCGTCGTGATATTTCCCGAAAACGGCGCCCGTTGGCTCCGAATCGGAAAAACCGGCCCTGTAAACGTATAGTAGGTTGCCGCCGGCCCCCAGATGTCGGCTGCCATCCGGTTGCGGACGGCCTCTACCTCCGGACTCAATACAAACTCCCGCTGGTTGGATCGGGACCGATAATCGGGTTCGCCATATCGAATATAAACCTCGCCTCGCCGATCCCAGGGTTGAATCT
>JAPUJS010000286.1 GCA_027296045.1 bacterium
TGGGCGCCGGTTGCTGTGTTTCTGGAATTTCGTTCCATCGGGCAGCAATAAAGAGGGCGGCCAGGGCGGCGATGATGTCTAAGAGGGCGGCGACCATGGCGCTGCCCCGGATGCCGAACCATTCGATCAGGGCGATTTCTCCGGCCAGGGCCCCCGCGACGGCACCCAGCGTGTTCCAGCCGTAGAGGCGGCCGAGCACGGCTCCGAAATTAGCGTCGTGGGCACGGAGCGCCTTGACCAGGAGGGGCAGGGTGGCGCCCATCGCGGTGGCAGGCATGGACAGGAGGGTAAATCCGAGCAAGAGTCGGAGGGGGTTGAGCAGATAGGGTTGATTCAGGAAGGGGCGCAAGAAATGAGATAGGCCGTTGGTGAGGGCCGGGAGCGCCCAGACCAGGACGACGCCGACCATGGCGATGATGAGTTCGAGCAGGGCGTAGAAGCGGATGGGTCGCTGGATGCGCGACCCCAGACGGGCGGATAGGCCGTTGCCCAGGGCCAGACCGCCCATGAAGGCGGCCAGGACCAGGCTGGAGGCCGTGGCACTATTGCCGAAGGTGAGCCCTGTTTGGCGAAACCAGAGGGTTTCGAAGAGGAGGGCGGCTGCACCGGATAGAAAGAAGACGGCGCAGAGGATGGGTGTGAGCAGTCGAGTCATGAGTATTTTGTGTGGCTGGATTACGGAGGGTCACGAAACCCTACCGGTCGCCTCCCTGGAGGTGGGTGTGGAGTTTCGTGGCCCTCCGTGGGTTTTCGTGCGGTGTGGGACGAGGGGGGTAGGTTTCGTGATCCTGCCTTTTCCAAGATGCAAGCTTTCAAAAAATGGCTTTCCGGGTATGCTGTCAAGGGTTATTGGGGCTTTGTACGCCCCGAAATCGCTTTTGTTCCAGTAAGTTATGTGTTATTTTGGAGTGTTTTTGGGATCTTTCTGGCGGTGTGGAGCGTTTGTTGTGTTGGAGTATATTTGTGGTTGCCAAATGGACCGGTAAGAAGGGGAAACGTATGTATTTTGCGACGGTTTTGCTCGGATGGCTTGTGACGGTTTCGACCGCATTTTCCGGCGAGGTGGATTTGCCGCCCCGGGGAGAGGGGCCGCTGGCCTTTGAGATGGATGTGTGCAGTTTTCGGTGGAAGGGCAAGGAGGGGTATGAGGAGATCACGCTGCGGTTTCCGGTGTCTCAGTTTTCGTTTCAGCAGCAAAAGTCCGGCATTTTTCTGGCCACCTATCGTCCGCATTTGCGGGTGTTAAATGAGGGGGGTGAGGTGGTGCGGGAGGTGGAAGGGGAGAGCCAGTTGGTGGCCGAGTCCCTGGATGCGACGGTCGATCCGGATCGCATTTTTATGGATATGGTGCAAGTGAAGCTTCCGGCAGGGCATTATCGGGGTGAGTTGACGCTGAGCGATCTGGGGTCGGGGCGATCGGGATTGGCGGTGTTTTCGATGGATGTGCCCGAGTATGACCCGCAAAAGTTGGGGATGAGTGATCTCTATCTGTCTACCGGGTTTAATCTGAGGGCTGCGGGAAAAGCACAGGAGATTTTCAGGAAGGGCAACCGACTGATACTGCCCAATCCATCCCGAAGATATCCGTTGGATCGCCCTTTATTTGTGTATTTCGAGGTCTATCATCTGGGCTATCAGGCCCATCAGGTTCGATTGGAAATCGACGATCGGTTTGGCCATACCGTGTGGCAAGATGTACGAAGCTTTCCAGGGTATCGGGGCGAGGCCCGGTTTGCCGAAGGGATTCCGTTGCGGGGGTTGATTCCAGGAATTTATACGCTTCGGGCGCGGATCACTGCCGGACGGGAGGACGTGATTTCCGAACGAAAGTTTGAGGTGGAAGGGGATGTTCTGATCCCGATGGCGGGCTTTGATCCCAAACGAATTGAGACCGCCCGTCGGTTGCTGAAACAGTTTGGGGGGGCCGAAGTGGAAGCGGAATATAGCAAGCTGGATCGGGTTGCCCAGGCCTATTTTGTGTATGGGTTCTGGCGGGAGCGAAATCCACTGGTTGCCCAGGCCTATTACGGCCCCCTTTTAGGCTATGGGTCTTTGCCCGAAACAAATGGGTCCTTGCTGGTGGCGATGAACCGTCGCAGGGAGGTGAGCAAACGGTTGGACGCCCGTTATGCGGCCCGGCTTACGCCGCCCGATACGGTCTTCGCACGGCAGGCGCGGGAGGTGATTCAAGCGCTTCTGGATCGAGAAGGCGACGATTTGTTGGGGTGGGCAGCCCTGGGATATGCCTATCTTTCGGGGGGCAATTTGCCTTTTGCCGAGAAGACCTTTGACGACGCGTTGAATCGGGGCGGGGTTTTGCCGGAAGTTTATAACGGGATCGGGCTTGCCCATCTGGGGCGGAAACGATGGGACAAGTCGGTTGCCGCTTTTGAACAGGCGCTGACGGTTCGACCGGGCTGGGTAACGGCCCGGGTGAATCGCGCAATGGCTCAGTTTTTGTCCGGCAAAAAGAATGTTGCGGTGTTAGAAGAAGCCCTGGAGGCCGATCCGACCCATCCGGAACTGGGCTATGTGATGGGGCGGATTTACGAGCGGGAGGACAAGGTCGACTCGGCTGAGAAGGCTTATTTGAAGCAGCTTGCCGCCAATCCGATGCACGGGCGGTCCTGGTTTGATCTGGGTCGGGTGTGGCTCAAGCAAGGGAAGCGGACGGCCGCAGCGAGTGTGTGGCGGGAGCTGATCGAGACTCGGCCGGAATTGCGGGAGGAATGTATTGCGCCCCTGCTGGCGGTGTATCACCGTATGGGGGAGACGGGCCAGGCGCAGCGAGCGGTTGCAGAGTATATGCGGACGGTGGGCGAGGAAACCCAGGCGTTGTTGAAGGATGTTCGATTGGTGGCCAGTGTGGAAGAAAAAGCCGAATTTGAGAAGCTGTCTCCCGAAGAACAGCCGGAGTTTGAGCGTGCCTTCTGGCAGCGGCGGGATCCCACACCGGCCACGCCTGGCAACGAGCGGCTGGTGGAACACTACCGTCGGGTGCTGTATGCGATCCAGAATTTCTCCGATGGGCGCAAGCCCTGGGATAAGCGGGGGGATATTTACATTCGGTATGGCGAGCCTGCACACAAGAGTCGGGCCGATGATATTCGTTATGAGACCGATCAGAAGGTGGTTCGCGTGAAGGAGCGGTTGTGGATGAGCATTCCGCCAGACGGGCAGAAGGAGATTGTGGCGCGAAAGGGAAGGTTGCGCACATCGATGCAGGACGTGGTGGTGCACGATGAGTATGGGCTGGACGTGACGGTGAACGATTTTGAGTCGATCGATTTTGAGTTGAATCCCAACCGGACGTATTTTGGCGCGAGCTCTTTCAACCAGGAGAATACCGATCGATATCAACCCCAGGTGCAGATTTCCGGGCGGGATCGGGGGTTGGTGGACGAAACTATCCGGGGATATCCGCTCTTTCCCATCGACGGGGGCACGCGGTGGGAGTATTGGATCTATCCGGAGGTGGCCGGGGGGATTGAGGTGGTGTTTACGGCTTTAGACGGGAGGGGGAATTACGATTATCCCGATATCCCGCAGGGGCGAAGTGAGTCGCATTTTAATTTGGGTTTGTGGAACGAAAAGCGGCCCGAGCGGCAGGTGGCTGCAGCGATTCTTGCCCAGTCGGAACATGTGCCGCCGTTTGATGAAGAATTGGATTTTCATTTTGATGCGGTCGATTTTCAGGGGGAGAAAGGACTCACCCGTCTGGAGGTCTATTACGGGGTGCCTCTATCCGGGTTGCCCGATAGCGTGCAGGCAGGTGGTGTTTTGCAGCGCGGGATTGCAGTGTTTGACAGTACCTGGCGACCCGTTTATCGAAAGATGGCCGCTCTGTCGTTTTCCGTCGATTCGACGGTGGCTGCGGGGGATTTGGCCGTGGATCAACTGGCGCTCCATCTGAATCCGGGCAGGTATTTTCTGGGCGTGGAGATACGCGATCCCAGAGGCACGCTTCGGGGGGCCTATACCCGGGAGGTGGTAGTGGAACCCTATGTGAGCGAAGGGTTGATGCTGTCGGATATCGAGATCGCAGGGGAGGTGGTTCCAGATTCTACGCTAACGTCAAAAGGGGGGAATCGGGTGTTGCCCATGCCTTCCAAGACGTATCGTCCCGGCCAGCACGTGACCATTTATTATGAAGTCTACGGATTGTCGCAGAATGAATTTGGACAGACGCGCTACCAGATGGATTACCAGATTGCGCCCAAAAAGGGCAAGCCACTTACGGTAACGATTCTGCGGGCGGTGGGTCGGCTTTTGGGCATCGAAGAAAAAAAGGTGGTGACCATCTCCTATGAGCAGGTGGGGACAGAAGAGAAGGAATTCAATTATCTGGAAATCAATGTCAGCGGGTCGGACGATGGGCGATATGAGTTGGAAGTGAGGGTGACGGATTTGAATTCTGGGGAGAAGGTGGCGAAGGATGTGATTTTTTATATTGCCAGGTAGGTACGGGGGCTTAAAAAATTTTCGAATTCGGCTCAGTGGTATGTCTAAAGGCCCTGCTTCGGGTACAAACGGAGCAGGGCCTTCACGCATGTTGCCATTGAGAGGACGGTTGTGGAAGGACCGGGTTGGGGGGCTTGTCGGACGGGTGTGGAAAGGTTCTATTTTCCCTGCGCGGGGAAAATAGATATATTTATATAAATATTTGATAAATATCAATTTATATAAAAATTAATGCAGATATTTTGTATTAGTCTGTGCGTGTATGACGCCATTTTGTGTTTTAATCGGTATTACTCGACTCAAGGGGCTGATGTTGGCATGATACAAATCAACGGCTTTTGATATTGGCATGAGACCGGGGATTCGCTGAATCGACAGAGAAACATC
>JAPUJS010000287.1 GCA_027296045.1 bacterium
CGCTCCAGATAATCCTCCCTTAAAGCGCCATCCGATTCAAATGCGGAATTCAACGCCCCTTCGTATCCGGGCATACCCCCCTGAAGGCAGAGTGTGAAGGCGCGGATTCCATGACCGTAGTAGTCGGGAATCCGATCGATAAATGCCCGGGTATTTGCATCTGGATCAAAGTCGGTACGGTTGCGATCCTCGAAAGTAGCGTTGACCATACGCACATTCATCAGCAGCCCTTCGGCCTGGGCACCGGGGTAGGTCACCTTGCCGTCGATCCGCCATTGCGTGTCCTGAATGTCGATCTTTGTCAAAACACTCTCCTTATTGAAACACAAGCACTACTCTGGCGGATGCGCCCCAATTGCTTCTTCAACAATATCGCATCCCAATCCTGGTTGATCCGACAATTCAATAAACCCATCTTTTATTTGGATGGGATTTGTCACAATCTCATTTCGCCAGGGCACATCGTCATACTCATATTCCAGAATCTTAAAATTCTCACAGGTCGCGCACAGATGCACCGCCTGCCGCCCTCCCAAAACACCATGAGAGTTATGCGGGGCAAAGAGAATGTCATAGGTGTTGGCATAATCGGCCACCTTCTTCCCCATCGTAATACCATTCCACACCGTGTCCGGCATAATGATATCCAGCGCGTGGGCTTCCAGATAAGGTTTAAATCCCTGCGTTCGATAAAAACTCTCCCCGATACAAATCGGCGTTGAGGTACCATTCCGCACCGCTTTTAACGCCAGCGGATCCAGCGTCTCAGCCTCCAGCCAGAGCATATTGAAAGGCTCCAGTGCCCGTGCCAGTTTGGAAATACCTGCCATCTTAAATGAAAACGCCACATCGAGCGCGGTGCTGCATTCTGCCCCAAGGGCGTCCTGCCAGGCACCAATCCATTCCACAATCCCGTTCAGGGTGCCCGGCGTAATATCCCCTCGATCTTCGGGCGTGAGCGGGTAGTTGAGTTTCACATCCCGAAACCCCAGACCTTTCACATAATCTGCACAAGCAGGAATATCCCCAACCGACTTCACCGGCGGCACATCCGGGTGAAATGGTTCCGCCCGTCCACAATGCGTGTAATAAACCCGAATCCGGTCCTGAACCACTCCCCCAAAAAACTCATACACCGGCACTCCCAACGCCTTGCCCTTGATATCCAGCAAAGCCGCGTCAATGCCCGAAATCGCCTGATGCGCAACACCCCCCAGTTGCCGCTGTGTCGCATGGTAAAGTTCAACCTGAATCTTCTCCGTCTGAAAGGGATTCTTCCCGACAATCAGCCCCCCCAGATATTGGATCGCCGCTCGCAACATATCGTGGGAACGAACGCAGTTGCATTCGGAGTACCCGGTGATCCCCTCATCCGTCTCCACCTTGAGAAAGTTCAGGGTGCGCCAGCCCCCTTCACAGGACAAAACATCTACAGACGTGACTTTCATACTGTGTCCCCCAGTTCTGTGCTCAAAGGAGCCGCCAGCCTCCAGTGCATACGGATTTATCCGTGGGAGTGTCAAACAGGCATTTGCCTGCCTGAAATCTCCCGACCGATTTTGGCGTTATCCTCTCCCCCGCCAGAAATGATCCGCACGCCCCAGTCCATCAGGTAGCGGACCCGGCCTTCCGTGTCCAGAGAGGGGTCGTTCCAGGAACTGAGGAAAACAACCCCGCTGTCATCACAGGCGCTCTTCACCATCTGCCGGGCATTCTCCATTTCTGGCGGATAAGGCGGGTCGTGGGAGTCCGCGTGGCCGAAAGACATGCCCATATCACCCGGCCCCCACTCGGCAAACGCCAGGCCGGGAACTCTGGCAATATACGCTGCATTTGCCGCACCCTCCCGGTCCTCAATTTTGAGGCCGATCAGGAGCTCCCCGTCCGGGTTGAGTGGCCACGGATCTGCCAGTTTTGTATATTCGGGTCCAGTGACACCCCAGATCCCGGCCGGATATCCCTGACCGCCGGCACCGCGTTGCCCCTGCTTCAGTCCTCGATCCAGCCCGATCGTTTGGAAGGGATAGCGACACTCTTCAACCAACGCCTTGACAGCATCGGCCTGCCTGGCGTGTGTGTGAAGAATGCCGTGGCATCCGGTGGTGAGCACCTGCCTAACTTGCCACGCGTTGTATCGAACCTCGTCAGCCGTACGGGCATTCGACGGGAGCGTTGAGATCACGGCCGGGGTGCGGTGTCCGGAGTTCGTTGGACCGCCGTCGACCAGCCCTTGCATAAACTCACGAAGGCCCATCACGTTAAACGGATTGTGTTCAAAATCCGTGACCAGAAAATCCGCCCAGGTCTTTGCTTGCTTCTTGCCGTTTTCATACGTAAGCGGCCCGGTGCCGGTGTAGTAGAGGTATTCTCCCTGTTCCAGCAGCTCGATGCATTTGTTGATTCGCTTCTTTGCCATGTTTTCTCCCTTTCAGTTGAACCGGCCCTCCAGATTTCTTTGAATCTTAAGAATAGTTCCGAAAAGACGCTTTGTCCAGTTTGAACTTTAGCGTTGCACATACACCTCCCGCTCAAAACATACCTTGACGTTGGCTGAGGATTGTGTATTTTTCCCCTGAACCCCAGACCTAAGGAGCTTCTCCATGAGCATCCATTTCCTGGCCTTTGTTGCCATCAACCTCTACTTTATCTGGTGGTTGATCGCCCTTGTCCGAAAAAAGCGCCAGAATCCGAGCAAAAAACGCCCGTTTATCGAAGTCATCAACGAAACGCCAGAAGTGCCAGAACCCGAATTGCCGGAATCGCAAGACGACCAATGGCTCAAACAGGTGCGGGCAGAAATTGAAGACATGACGGAGTAAATGCGCCTTCTGTTGGCGCAACCCCCCTTTGAGAAGAGGGGGGATTTTTATTGCCTGCCGACCACCAGATTCCACTTGCCATACCCGGTTTCGGTCCTTAGGTTAAGTCAAATTTCCAGAACCGGAGACCGATTATGTCAGACAATCCAATCCTCATCATCGACGGCCATCTCGATATGGCTTTCAATGCCCTCTTTTACAGACGGGACCTCACCCAACCCGTCCACGTCCTGCGCGACCGGGAAGACGTCGTCCGCTCAGGGGTTTCGGAACACCCCGACTCCCTCGAACGCCGGGTCGGACCCCAGGCGAAACGCTTCACTCCCACCGTGGCCCTGCCCAATATGCGGGAAGGCCGCGTAGGCATCATGCTCTCTACCATCATGGCCCGGGTGCAGGACCCGGGTGCGGGCACCCACAATGCGGTTCGCACCCAGGGTGTCGCCTATGCCCGGGGGCAATCTCACCTGGCCTATTATCAAGCACTGGAACGAGAAGGCGAAATCACATTCATCAAAAGTCCCAACGATCTCGATACTTGTGTAGCGTCCTGGGAAAACCCCGAACCCGACACGCCGGTGGGTCTCATCCTCACCATGGAAAGTGCCGACCCCATCCTGGGCCCCGATCAGGTCTCCGAATGGTACGAAGCCGGTCTCCGCTCGGTCTCCCTCACCCACTTCGGTGCCAACACCTACGGCCACGGCACCGGCACAGTCGGTGGCCTCTATCCGCCTGCGTTCCCCTTGATGGATGCGCTCAAAGAAACCGACATCGTCCTGGATGTGACCCACGCTGCCGATCTCGCCTTCTGGCAAATCCTGGATTACTGGGACGGTCCCGTCCACGCCAGCCACTGCAATTGCCGCAGCCTCGTTCCAGGCCAGCGCCATCTCTCCGATGACATGATCCAGGCCGTCACCGACCGGGGCGGGGTCATCGGTTTGGTCTTTGCCGAACAAATGCTCAGCCCAAGCTGGAACTGGGATGATCCTACCACACACTATACCACGGCAACCCGTGCTATGAGAGCAGGGCTCGAACACATCGACCACATCTGCACCCTCACCGGCAATACCGATCACATCGCCTTTGGCACCGACCTGGACGGCGGATTTGGCCTGGAACTCTCGCCAACCGATTACAACACCATTGATGATCTACAACACTTCCTGGACCGGATGCGTAACCACGGGTACAGCGAAGAAGACGTCGCTCAGTTTGCCCATGGCAATCTCATCCGCCTGTTCAAAAACGCCTGGTGTTAGCACCACACCGCCCATACGATCCGGTTCCAAGTTGGGGTGGATAAAACCCGAAACTCGGAGCCCGGAACCGAAGGATTTCCGATGCCCGATCGTCCTTATTTGATCTTAGACAGCCACCTCGACCTGGGTTTTTCTGCCATCCAGGTCAACCGCGACCTCACCCAACCGGCCGCCACGGTTCGCATTCACGATCCCGAACCCGTCAAGCGCAGCTTTGGCAGCTGCACCGTCACCTTTCCCGAACTCCGCAAAGGTTCCATCGGCATCATTTTTGGCACCGTCATGTCCCGCACCGATCCCAACGACCAGTGGACCAGAACAGGCATGTATGTCCAGTCCCAATGCCATGGCATTGGCAAAGGCCACTATGCTTTTTACAAAGCCATGGAACGCGAAGGCGTACTCCGCTTTATCCATACCGCCCAGGACCTGGACGAAGTCGTCTCCGCCTGGAAAAACCCAGCGCCCAACACCCCCATCGGCCTGGTCCTGGCCATGGAAAGTGCCGACCCCATCCTGGACCCCGATCAGGTCCCCGAATGGTACGACATAGGACTGCGCATCGTCAGCATCTCCCACTATGGCACCAGCTCCTACTGCCACGGCACCGGCACCGAAGGCGGCCTCTTGCCCCGTGGCAAACCGCTGCTCGACGCCCTGAAAAAAGCGGGCATTATTGTAGATCTCACCCACACCACCGATCAGGCCTTCTGGGAGATCCTGGACCACTACGACGGCCCTGTGGCCGCGTCTCATCACAATTGCCGGGCCCTCACCCCCGGACAGCGCCAGCTCACGGACGACATGATTCAAGCCATTGTAGAACGCGGCGGCGTCATCGGGGCCGCCTTTGACGCCTGGATGCTCGATCCCGAATGGAAACGCCAATTGCCCTGCTACGAACAAACGACGAAGGCGACCCTGGAAACCGTAGCCAACCACATCGATCACGTCTGCCAACTTGCTGGCAATGCCCATCACGCTGGCATCGGCACCGACCTGGACGGCGGATTTGGCCAGGAGCAATCGCCGAGAGATCTCAACACCATTGCAGACTTACAAAATTTGGTCGGCATTCTCAACGGTCGCGGTTACAAAGAAGAAGAGGTTCGAAACATCTTGTCCGGAAATTGGATCCGGCTCCTGAAAGACACCTGGACCTAACCCCCCCCAATGCCTATGACCCAGCTCACACGCCTCCTGTTTGTAGCCCTGACCATGACCACCTCCTACGCCGACGAACACCCCATCCAATCCCACACCCAACAAATTGCGGGTGCCTCGATCCATTATCTGGAAGGCGGCCCTCCAGATGGACTCCCGGTCCTTTTTCTTCACGGCGCGGCATTTCACTCAGGCACCTGGCAAGAACTGGGCAGCCTCGACACCTTAAGAGTCCACGGCTATCGCACCGTTGCCATAGATCTACCGGGGTATGGACTGTCAGAACCCTCCGAACATGCCCCCCTAAAATTTATGGAAGCCGTGCTGGACACCCTCCATATGGATCGTCCAGTCGTTCTTTCACCCTCCATGAGCGGCTCCTTTTCTTTTCCTCTTGCCACGCAACGCCCCGACCGACTTCGGGGATATGTACCGATTGCACCCGTCGGCGTTGCCCGGTATTCTTCCAAGTTCAAACAGATCACCGTGCCCACCTTCATCATTTGGGGCACCCACGACAATGTCATCCCATTTGACCAGGCCTTTGCCCTGGAACGCGGCATTCCCGACAGCGAAATCCTCATCCTCGAAGGTGCCCGCCACCCCTGTTATCTAGACGACCCGGAAATCTTCCACAAAGGACTCCTGTATTTCCTGGAAAAATTGAAAGAAAATGGAGACTAATTCCATGCCCAAACGCCCGAACCTCCTCCTCATCACCACCGACCAGCAACGCGGCGATTGCCTCGGCTGCGACGGCCATCCCGTTTTGGCAACCCCCTACCTGGACGAACTGGCCGAAGGCGGCGCGCGTTTTCCCCACGCCTACACCTCGGTACCCTCCTGCACCCCTGCCCGAGCAGGCATCGTCACCGGCATGGACCAGTGGAACCACGGCCGCCTCACCATGACCGGCAGCGACCCTCTCGAATATCCCGCTACACTCCCTGGCGAGTTGGCCAAAGCAGGCTATCACACCCAGGCCGTGGGCAAAATGCACCACGCCCCCCATCGTCGACTCTATGGTTTTCACCACATGGTCCTCGACGAAAGCGGCAGACGCACCGGCAACTTTGTCAGTGACTACCACACCTTCTTCGACAAACACAAAGAAGGCGAATACGGCTACCGCGACCATTCCATCGACTGGAACTCCTGGATGGCCCGCCCGTCCCACCTGCCCGAACACCTCCACCCCACCCACTGGACGGCCAGTGAAGGCATCAAATTTCTCGAACAACGTGACCCCACCAAACCCTTCTTCATGTGGCTCTCCTTTGCCCGTCCCCACTCGCCCTATGACCCGCCTCAGGCTTACTGGGATATGTATATCGACCATCCGGATATTCCCAAGGCAGCCGTTGGAGACTGGGCAGAACGCTACGACCAAAAAATCGCCAACGTCAACGCCCCTCGTTCCCACCGCACCGACGCCGAAACCCATCGCGGGCGGGCGGGCTATTATGGCAACATCACCTTCATCGACCACCAGATCGGCCGTGTCCTGTATGAACTTCGTCACAGAGACCCCGGGGCCCTGGCAAACACCCTCATCATCTTCACATCCGACCATGGCGACATGATGGGAGACCACCACCACTGGCGCAAAACCTATGCTTACGAAGGGTCTGCCCGCATCCCCTTCCTCATCAAATATCCCAACGGATGGGACTTTGAACAGAATGCCGTGTATGACCAGCCCGTGGAACTCCGAGACATCATGCCCACCCTGCTCGATGCGGCCGGAGTGGATATTCCCGACTCGGTCGACGGCCAAAGCCTGCTCGACCTTGCCCGGGGGAAAACCGACGATTGGCGCAATTGCGTCCAGGGCGAACACACCACCTGCTATGACAAAGAACACGGCATGCAATATGTGACCGACGGCCACGAAAAATACATCTGGTTCCACCACACCGGAGAAGAACAGTTCTTCAACCTGGACCAAGACCCCCTGGAATGTCAGGAATTATCCAAACATCCCGATTCCCAGGAACGTGTTGCGCTCTGGCGAAGCCGTCTGGCCGACATCAACGAACGCCGGGGCGATCCCCGGGGCCAAAACGGCCAGCTCGTGCCGCAACCCGACGGGGCACTTTCCCTCTCACCCAATTACACAAAATGGAAAGAACAGGCAGCAGCATTGATGGACTAGGAAGATCGAAACAGGGTCAAAGGAGAACCGTATGTCCCAAAACTACTGGCTCGTCAAATGCGAGTACGACGAATGCACATACGATGGAATCAAACAGCGACCGGAAAGCAC
>JAPUJS010000288.1 GCA_027296045.1 bacterium
GCAGTTTGGTGCCAAGGCCGGCGAGCCAGGTTTTGATCCAAAGTTTGATCTAGATTCCGACGGAGAGGTCGGTTTTTCGGACTTTTTGACGTTTTCTGCGGCATTTGGCACAACAATTGGGAAACCGACTGTTTTGGCAAAGCCTACTTCAGAATAAATGTATCGTTCCGATAGGCAAAGCGCTCTGCCTGAATTGGCAGAGCGCTTGTTTTTTGCCGTGCGGATGTGTATTATTGGACCTTCGCCGTAGTGGCTCCATAGGTTTTTGAAAGATGTGAGACGTGGCTGATCTTTCCGACAAATTGACGCTGGCAATCGATATCGGCGGCACCTTTACTGATCTGGTGATGCTGGATTCGGTTTCCCAAGCGTTGACTGTATCCAAGGTTTTGACGACGTATCCCGACCCTGCGCAAGGCGTATTGGACGGGGTCAGGGCTTTGTTCGATACATCCGAGGTGGATCCCGGCCGGGTTGGACGGATGATTCACGGGACAACGCTGGTCACCAACACCCTGATTGAGCGAAAAGGGGCACGGACGGGGTTGATCACGACAGAGGGATTCCGAGACGCGTTGGAGATTGGGCGAGAAGGGCGATATGATATTTACGACCTTTTTCTTCAATTGCCCGAGCCGCTGGTGGAACGCCGTCTTCGTTTGGAAGTGCCCGAACGCTTATACGCTCGGGGGGAGGTGTTGACAGAGCTGGATGAGGACCGGTTGAGGCAGGCGTGTGAAGCCTTGAAGCAGGAAGGGGTAGAGGCGGTAGGCATTTCCTTTTTGCATGCCTATATGAATCCGATTCACGAGCAAAAAGCCCGTAAGATTGTGCAAGAAATGATGCCCGATGTGGCGCTGTCGGTCTCCCACGAAGTGGCGGCAGAGCTTCGTGAATATGAGCGGACCTCAACGACGGTGGCCAATGCCTATGTGCAACCCCTGGTGGAACGCTACCTGAAAAGCCTGGAGGCTGGGATCCGGCAACTGGGGTTGTCGGCCCCTTTGCACATTATGTTGTCCAATGGAGGGACATGCTCGGTTGAGACAGCTTCTCGGTTTCCTGTGCGATTGGTAGAATCGGGCCCGTGCGGGGGGGCGCTGGCCGGGGCTTTTGCGGGAGAGCAAGCGGGGTGTGATAACGTTTTGGCTTTTGACATGGGCGGCACCACAGCCAAGGCAATTTTGTCTGTGGATGGGGAATTTCCGGTGACCACCGAATCGGAGGTCGCGCGGGTGTATCGGTTCAAACGCGGGAGTGGGTTGCCCCTGCTGGTGCCGGTTTTGGACCTGATCGAGATTGGGGCCGGCGGCGGCAGTCTGGCCAGGGTGAGTGAGTTGGGGTTGCCAACTGTGGGGCCCGAAAGCGCCGGGTCCAATCCGGGTCCCGCATGTTATGGCCTTGGAGGACAGGTGCCTACGGTGACGGATGCAGACCTGATTCTGGGCTATCTGAATCCCGATTATTTCCTGGGTGGAACCATGGCACTCGATGTTCTGGCTGCCCGAACAGCATTGGGCAAACTGGGCGATGTGATACAGATGCAGGTGGAACAAACTGCCTGGGGGATTCACCGGCTGGTGAATGAAAATATGGCCAACGCAGCACGGGTCCATTCTGCCGAGCGCGGGTTGGATTTGCGCGAATACACCCTGGTGGCAACCGGCGGGGCCGGGCCGGTGCATGCGTGTGGCGTGGCAGAACGCCTGGGGATCGAACAGGTGGTTGTGCCTCCTATTGCGGGCGTGGCGTCGGCTTTCGGGCTGATGTTGGCACCGATTTCTTTTGACTTTTCGAGGAGCTATGTGGCGAGATTGGCAGACTTAAATTGGGCCCGATTGAACGAATTGTTCTCCGACATGGAGCAGGCCGGGAAAGAGGTGGTGGGAAAGGCCGGGGTTCTGGAGGAGGAGATTCAGGTCAGCAGGGTCGCCGACATGCGTTATGTTGGGCAGGGGCACGAAATTCGGGTGCCAATCCCCAGTGGAGATTTCGGGGAGGCTTTTCAGGACGACCTGCAAGAAGCTTTTGATGCGGCATATCGCGGCCTTTACGGGCGTGTTTGTGAAGGCGTACCTGTAGAGGCGATTCATTGGAGAGTGACCGTGTGCGGTCCAAAGGCAGGCCCCGGAGAGATTGCAAGAGAAGTGAAAACCGGGCAGGCTTTCAAGGGAAGGCGGATGGCTATTTTTGAAGCAGGTGCCCTAGAAGTGGATGTGTTTGACCGATATAGGCTGGCATCTGGATTTGAGATCGATGGTCCTGTGATCCTCGAAGAAGCCGAGTCCACCACTGTGGTGCCCATCGCGTGGCGGGCAGCGGTTGATGAGCCCGGAAATCTGGTGTTGGTCCGCAGTGGAGGAGGCCGATGAACGGACAGGGAAAGATCGATCCGATTGGATTGGAAGTGCTGTGGAATCGTTTGATTTCCATTGTGAATGAGCAAGCAGCAGTCTTGATGCATGCGTCTTTTACAACGGTGGTGCGGGAAGCGGGTGATCTTTCTGCCGGGGTTTTTGACGCAGCTGGAAATATGCTCGCCCAGGCGGTTACCGGGACGCCCGGACATATCAATACCATGGCCAATTTTGTGCGGGAATACGTTCGGGTGCATCCTATTGAGGCGCTTCAAGAAGGGGACAGTTTGATCACCAATGACCCCTGGTTGGTGTCGGGACATTTGCACGATATTACTGTGTTAACGCCGGTCTTTCGTCGGGGACGTGGGGTGGGCTGGTTTGCCAACACCTGCCATGCCATGGATATTGGGGGGCGGACCCTTGGGGCCGATGCTCGGGAAGTGTTCGAAGAAGGGTTGCATATTCCCGTGATGAAGCTGTTTCAACAGGGAGAAATCAATCGGGATTTGATCCAGATTGTGCGGGCAAATGTTCGGGTTCCGGATGAGGTGGTGGGCGATCTTTATGCACAGCAGGCCGGTAACGATGTGGGGGTGATCAAGCTTGTAG
>JAPUJS010000289.1 GCA_027296045.1 bacterium
CCGATTAAAACACAAAATGGCGTCCTACACGCACAGAGTAATGCAAAATACTCGCATTTATTTTTATATAAATATATATTTATTAAATATTTATTGAAATAGATCAATTTTATCTGCGAGGGGAAAATTGGTCTGAAGTGGATATTATATTCTATTCCTTATCAAAGTACCCGCCAAAATCCCGGATGAACCTCTTATGCAAGACCTATGTATGGATGATCCTTCGTTCTTTTAATCCTTTTGATACTTTTGTCGGAATTCCGGCAGCGACCCATCATCCTCGGGCGCATAACCCAACTGCTCCACCGCATTGGCAAGATCCCACTTTTCCTCGCCTCCTTTGGACACGCCGTAGAAAATCCCCCAGTTCAGATCTTCCGCTTCAATACACCGCCACGTCATCTGGGCAATATCCCGGGGGCTGAACCACCGGGATTGGCCGGGGGCATAATCGCGTCCCGGTTCGTCCCGTCCGTTAAAATTGGCAATCCGTAGACAAAACACCCGCATCCCGTGATGGTCCACATAAAAGCGGCCCAACGCCTCAGCAAACGCCTTTCCAGCCCCGTAGATCCCGTCGGGTCGAACGGGTTCGTCGGGATGCGAACGGATCCCTTCCTTCTCATTCATACCGGTCACATGGTTGGTACTGGCAAATACAACGGTCGAGACCCCGTTGATCCGGGCCGCTTCGTAAATATTATATGTCCCCTTCATATCGATATCGAATGTCAACTGGGCAAGCTGCGCCCGGGTCATTCCTTTCCAGCGGTTGAAAATGGCCAGGTGCGCAATCGCGTCCACTCCGGCGGTGGCTTCGACCATCGCCTCAAAATTGCTGATATCTGACGTGACCACTTCGTCTTTCTCATCCAAATCTTCTGGAATGGTACTGTGACACAGAAGCCGAAAATCATACCGATCCCGTAAATGTTTCCGCAGCGCCGACCCAATTTTGCCTGCTGGCCCGGTAATCAACAACCTTTTACGTGCAGCCATCTGTTCTCCCTCCTTGTGGACAGTTTCAAACGATTGATCTCCAGAAGATAGCACCATCCTGCCCCATACGCAACGCCCGCTCGGTTCCCCGTTGCCCAATCCACTTCTTTTGACTATCTTCCTCCAACCTTTATGCAAACTTCTATGACTGATATTGACATCAACTGGCTTCTCTCGATCACCCGGAAAGCCGGCGAGATTGCCCTCGAGCACTTCGGCAACACCAAAGGCACGTTGAAACCCGACCAGTCCTGGGTCACGCAGGCAGATCTGGAAATCGAATCCTATTTCCGCCAGGAATTGGCAGCCGCCCGACCCGATGACGCCATCCTGGGTGAAGAAGGCAACGACCCTGCCCCGGATTCGCCCTATGTCTGGGCAATCGACCCCATCGACGGCACCCGTGTCTTCAACCATGGGCTGCCAATCTGGGGCATTTCTATCGGGCTCTTGTATCAGGGCCACCCAACACTGGGCGCTTTCCTTCTCCCGGCCCTGGGCGATCTCTATCACACCGATGGCCAAACAGCCTTTTACAACGGAACACCGCTCACACCTCCTGACCCTTCCATAGACCCCAACGCCCTCCTGCTCATCAGTGAAGGGGCATTTCAAAACGCCACCGTCGATTATCCCGGCAAAACCCTCAGCCTGGGCTCGTGTGCCGCACACCTGTGTTATGTCGCCAGAGGTTCGGCAGTAGGCGCTCTGGACCAGGCCCACATTTGGGATTATGCCGCCCTATCTGCAATCCTCCAGGTTCTGGGGATTTCCCTGCGGTACCTCTCCGGGGAAAAACTGGATTATCCCGCCCTCTACGATGGGAGAAATGTTCCGGAACCAACCCTGGCGTGTCCTGCAACCCACTTCGCCCCCCTTCAAAAAGCGATCGTAAGCCTGGGCCCGTAGGTTTCAGGCGCGACCGAACAGAAAAGAAGAGGGGAATACGTTCAACCGTATTCCCCTCTTCTTTCGATCTATTGGACAAAGTCCCGCTAATTCTCATATTCCGGAAAAGCCGGCGCCAGCATATAGGCGCAATCTTCGTGGCATTTTCCACAATAAGGCACCAGTTCCCTGAATTTCTTGTTGGCCGTTTTTTTATCATTTTGCCCGGCACTGCTGGAAATGACCAGCGCCACCTGCTGGGCTTCTTTGTTGTATTGCACATACTTCTGTTTGTGCTCGGTCGGATACAAATCAACCACCGCATTCAACGAGGTCTGGATGCGGGCGGCATCGTCTTTGACCCCTTCGAGACTTTGCAGTTTCAGAGCCGCCATAATCCGATCGGTGCTCAGTTTGATATCCCGCATTTTCGCCCGTCGGGTCGGCAGATTGTTATCTCCTCCGCCATCGCCGCCGCCACAACCCAGCCCCATCATTGAAAAGAGCATCAGGACCGCCAAACCCGAAAACAACCAGCCCAACCTGCGCATTGCGACCTCCTCCTTGGTCATCAATTCAATCAAATGCCTGAAATCCAGGCGCCGAATGTGCCCTCAAGATAAAATTTCCCTCTGCCAATGTCAAGCCACACCTAATTCGCCTTTTTCTGTTCCTTTCCGGAAGCCTGCAACCCCCTGGAAAGTTTGCCCTTCACCAGGCGCTCTTTCTTGGCCTTTAGCCACCGGTTCAAGGGCGGATAGACATACATGAGCAGCCCCGACAAGCAAACGGCCAGGGTCAAAATAGCGACCAGATCGGTGTACAAATAGTACTGATATCCCAACCCGAACTCCGTGCCGGTGTGGAGGCCCAACATCAAAGACCTCAGATCGGGAGACCGCACCATCACCAGAGAAGTCACAGCCATCAAAATTAGAAAAATCATCCCCAGAACTCCACCCAAGGAATGAAACTTGCGGTTATATTTAAAAACCGTATTGATAGCGGTTCGATCTCCAACCAGGTATTCGAAAGCCGAAAGCTGTTGCATCTGCTCCTCCAGAATCGCATTTCGATGCGCCAGTTCGTCCTTTCTTAAAATCAGATCCAGGAGATCTGCAATCTGCTCCATCAATTCGGTTAAAAAAGCCTCGTCCTCCTGGTCAAAATATCCCGGATCGGTTTTTTTATTTAAAAGCTGGAATACCCCAATCCGGTCCCCCCGCCGATTGACCAGAGGAAAAGCCAGGATATTTTTGGTCTCGTATCCTGTTTTCCGATCCGACTCCCCGGTAAACAGGGGCTCCTGGGTAACATCGGGCACATTTTTGATCTCGCCACTTTCAAACACATGCCCTGCGATACTACTCGCATCTGGAGCAATCCGTATTTCCTGCCCCTTATCCAGGCCCATTGCCAGATGGGTGTAGAGCTCGTTTTCCAAACGATCGTGGA
>JAPUJS010000029.1 GCA_027296045.1 bacterium
CACTCGAAGCCGATCTGTAAAACGTGCTTCTTCCGAAAATCCAGCCGATGCAACCAGCGCTATCTGATCCTCATCCCTTGCCGCAATCGGAACTTGCAGGGTTCGAATGCCAAGCGATCCCGCCGCTTCCACAGCGGCTTCCAACAGTTCTGTCGCCTGTTCTTTGTATGCCGGACAGATCCGAAATCCAAGCGTGGCGATGTGTTGTTCAAAAAATGTCCCGCACCGTTCAAAGGCAGCGGCCCCCACCACCCGTTTCTCCAGATTTTCCAAAATCAGAAACGCCCCCCGGTCATTTTCAATTCGCCGCATCAGCTTCACAAAATGACTCTCATACCGCATCTCCCCAAATGTCTGCGTCAAATAATCTTTTAGCAACCACTGGGGTTCGGGATGGTTATATAGCGCAGAAAGTCTGGGCAGATCTCCCCAGGTCGCCGCCCGGATTTTCCCCTTGCCACAGAACGCCCAGTAAGTCCGATCAAAGTCCTGTGCGTCGGGTGCCAGGTACCGCATCCCATCGCCCACGTGATACCAGAACCCAAAGTTTTCATACAGGTGGCCTGCAACAGGATTGGTGGTACACAAATAAAGCGCCTTGCCCTGATCTTCCAGAAATCGCTGTATCAGCCGCGCCATCAACTGCGAAGAGATCCCTTTCTGCCGATGCGCCTCCTTGGTCTGCACAAATTCCACCACACCAACCTCGCGCCTATCTGTTGGCGTGTAATAACTCATCGACCCGACCACCTCGCCGTCGATCTCCCCGACAAAATAGGGGGTAAACAGCCAGGGCTGGAACACACCACCCAGCAGATCATCTCGCACATCTCCCCAACACCCAACCTGGTCGGCGTAATCGCCCAGGGGCGGTTCCAGGGTATGAATCACCAATTGTTCGCCGTTCTTCAACAGAATCGCATCATCCATCCGTAACTCACCTCGAAATAAGACACATGCTCACAGATCGACCATCCTGGACCGGGGCTTCGTCCGTCGTCCATGCAGATACGCATCCTCCTTTGTTGGCCAGCGCATCTCATACTGCCGGGTTCTCTGTCTCTTGTATCCGGCATTATAATAATTGCTGCTGGCCATCCACTCCAGCAGGTGCAGCAACATCTGATTCTGGATCTCCGAATGTACCGAATCCTCCCACAGGTTTATCAGTTCCCCCGAATCCACCTCCAAATCGTACAGCTCTCCCGCTTCCTGTCCGATATAATACACCAGCTTGTGTGTCTGGCTTCGCATCATAATCTGGTAATTGTCCTCACAAAACACATACTGCCGGGGCGTCACATCCTCGTTGCAACAATAGGGCATCAAAGAGCGCCCCTCCAGATAGGTCGGGACATCCACACCGGCGGCTTCCAGAACGGTAGGACCCACATCCATCAGCGAAACCAGATCGGTCACGGTTCTCGCATTATTCACCGATTCGGGCGTGCGCACAATCATCGGGATATGCACAATCGGATCGTACATCAACCACTTGTATGCCAACCCATGGTCGCCCAACAACTCCCCGTGATCGGAACAGAAAATCAGCAAACTGTTCTCCAGCCACCCTCGATCCTCCAGCGCCTCTAAGATCTCTCCCAGTTTTTCATCCACCGTCGAAATATTGCCAAAATAATGCCGCTTCATCTCATCCAGCTCTTCCTGTGTCCTCCCCCTCAGATCAATCTGAGACTCGTGATCGGTATTGGCGTGCATCTCCAAATGCGCCAGATGCTGGGGCGGTTTTTCCGCCAGTTCGCCATCCCGCATCACCCTCGGCGGCATCTCCTTTTCTTTGTACAGGTCCAAATGCCTGGGCAACGGATCCCAGGGCTCGTGTGGCCCCGTAAAACCAATCTGTAGAAACAGCGGTTTCTCCCCCCGATGGTTCCGAATCCAATTCAATGCCGAATTTCCGATAAACACATCGCTGTGAAATCGTTCTTCCTCGTGCCAGACAACGCCCTGACATTTCTGGAGCCACTCCGGATCCACCTTGTTTCGATCGTTCGGCCGTTTCACCCCGTAGAAGCTCATATAGCGGCCCCAATCATCGTCTGCCCCACCGTTATCCAGCGTCTTATTGGTCGGATTTTCCACAATCACCCGTTCGTGATACCCCCCCGGAATATCCCGGGGTGTCAGATGCATCTTCCCAATATTCACGCAATAGTACCCGTTGTCCGAAAGATCCTGCACCCAGTTCCGGTGATTCCCCCAAGGATCGAAACTATACACCCCGGTGGTGTGCGGATACATCCCTGTAAAAATTGCCGCCCGCGATGCCACGCACGTCGCTCCGGGGCAGTAGGCCTGCCGAAAAGAAATCCCCTCGTTTGCCAATCGATCCAGGTTGGGCGTCACCATATGGTCGTATCCCCAGGCACCAACCGTATCAAATCGCTGTTGGTCGGTTAGAATAAAAATAATATGGGGTTTGTCTTGAAACATGTGTGATCTCCAAACAATAGGGTAATAAATTAGGATTATGTCATGGGTGACTTTTTCTAAAATGTGTGTTTTCAATAAGCTAATTTTTCAAGTCGTCCCATTCCGACGGGTCCAGATCAATCATCCTGGCTTCTTCACAGATCGTCTCCCAGGTCGTATCATCCACCTCAATGCCCTCCTGCGACCGGCGTTCGGCACTTCGAAACTCCGGCTCGCCGGGCAACAAAATCTCCGAAATCCCGGGTGCCGTCCGACTCGATTTCACATGGGCGATCAGGGACTCGAGCTCATCATAATAATCCTCCAATTCAACAAAATGCTCGATGTGATACACATTCAGAAACACCCCGTTGCTCACCATCGTCCGGGAGCCGTTTGCACACCCCAGCCCGCTCAAAGCCCCACCCAAAATCTCTACCATCAAACTCAGTGCATATCCCTTATATGCAACCACACCCCCCATGGGCAAAATCGCCCCCGGAGGATCTGCTTTGAAATCTTTGGGATCGGTCGTCGGATTCCCATTTGCATCCATCAACCACCCCTCCGGGACGTCCACACCCTTGTTGAGCGCAACCCGGATCTTGCCTTCGGCGACCACCGACGTTGTCATATCCACCAACACAGGCTCGGCATTTCTTCGGGGTGCTGCAAACGCCATTGGATTTGTACTCAGCTTGCCGTCCAGCCCGCCAAAAGGCGCGATCTGATACCCCAGATGCCCGGCATTCACAAAAATCTGTCCAATCAGCCCCTCCCGGGCCGCCATCAACGGATACGCACCCACCCGTCCGATATGGCTCGTATTTCGCAACGCAACCGTTCCCACCCCTTGTTCCCTCGCTTTTTCAATGGCCAACCGGGTTGCAAACGTCGCCCCCACCTGCCCCATCGCCCCTCCCGCATCCACCACGGCCATACAGGGTTTATCCTGCACCACCTGCGGCTCGGCTTGAGGTTGAAACCGGCCTTCCCGAATGGCCCGAGCATATTCGTAAAATCGAATGGCACCGTGGGAATCGTGTCCAAACAAATTGGACTCCACCAGATGGTCGACCACCGCCCTGGCATCTTCTTTTTGGCATCCGGCTTTTTCAAACAAAGTATAACCGATCTGTCTTAAATCTTCCGGCTTAAATCGTGGCACATCCATTCCTTTCTGTGAAAAAAGTAACGCAAGAAGCATCAAAAACGACCACCCGAAACCAGGGCACCTTGCACCGGCATACACGGGTGGTTTTTTCAACACATCAAATCCTTCCGGCTCGTCCAAAAACAATGGGCACAATTAACGAAACCCACACCGACATTAAGGTGGTGCCGCCAAAGTCTTTCGGGCTTCTTCATCGCCTGCACTGGCACGCTGGATCAACTGATAGCGGGCCTCTCGCTCTTTGGCTATTTTCTCATTTTGCTTCTGGTAAAAGGTCATGCCTCTATTCTACCTTCTGGGAGAGTATGGAATGGAATTCGGCTTCTCTGTGCATCTGTGGTGCAAGTCCCTATAGATCGCCATAGAACAGCGCCCATTTAATCTCCACACCTCGCCACAGTTCCGACACTTCATCACGATCAATCCGGTGACCCAGTATACGCCAGTCCTCGAGGTTCAACAGTCGTATCAGATCTTTGGTGAGTTGACGACGCAAGCGATCCTGAACAGTTTGCGGGGGCGTCTCAAGCATTATCTCGCCTTTCTGTCGGATGAAAGTCTTTGAGGCAAATTGGCAGAGGGCACGGGACTCGAACCCGATGCGGTTTCCCGCACTCCAAGGCTTCATGTGTCACCTCTCGACGCATCAAGGTGATGCGTTTGTATTTCCACCTTGGCCGGCCCACCTTGGACCCTTCACCCCCTACCATTCAATATCAGTCGTCCACCATCCGGTCGGTCTGGCTATAGATTCCGACGATGCGGG
>JAPUJS010000290.1 GCA_027296045.1 bacterium
CGCTATCCACCTTCCAGACGCCTTCCGGCACTTCGAAATCGGATTTGTGACTGCCCGGCACACAGGCAAACCCGCCCTTGCCCTCCGGGACATCTGCAAGCTGCCAGGAAACGGTAACACCGGCACAGTGCATATTCCCATTTTGATGGTGGTAGGCCACATACGGTTTGTAAGGTTTCTACAACGCGTTTATTTTTCTTGATACTGCAATTGGTGAAGCCGAGAATAAATGCCCTCCCGTTTCAACAGATCTTCGTGTCGCCCCTCCTCACGAATCTGACCATGATGCAACACCAGAATTTTGTCTGCATTTCGAATGGTGGAAAGCCGGTGCGCGATCACAATCGAAGTGCGTGAGTGCATCAATTTCTCCACCGCCTCCTGGATCCACATCTCGGTCTCCGTATCCACATTGGCCGTGGCTTCATCGAGCACCAGAATCTCCGGATCGCTGGCCAGGGCGCGGGCAAACGCCAACAACTGCCGCTGCCCCACCGAAAGCGAACTGCCTCGCTCGTTCACCGGGCTTTCATACCCGTTCGGGAGCTGGTCAATAAACCGGTCTGCATTCACATGATGCGCAGCCCGTTCCACCTGTTCTCTGCTGATTTCCGGATGCCCCAGACTGATATTGCTCTCCACATCCCCGGCAAACAAAAATACGTCCTGCTGCACAATGCCAATCCGGCTGCGCAGGGCTTTCACATCCCACTCCCGGATATCGATGCCATCTATCAAAACCGCACCCTTCTGGATGTCATAAAACCGACATACCAGGTTGATGATCGTGGTCTTCCCCGCCCCGGTGGCACCCACCAGTGCCAGACTCTCTCCTACCCTGGCACGGAAAGACACATCCCTCAAAACCCAATCTTCATCGTCGTAGGCAAACCACACATTCTGGAATTCAATTTCCCCTTCCAGCACCTCCGGCCGAGCATTCCCACCCATAGATTCTGGCTCAGAGTCCAGCAATTCAAAAATTCGCTCCGACGAAGCCATTGCCACCTGCAAAACAGCATAACGCTCGGCAATATCTCGAAGCGGCATAAAAAAACGCGGAACATACTGCAACATGGCCACCAGCACCCCCCAGGCAATCGCCCCTTCAAGCACCCGCCCTCCGCCATACCACAGGACCAGAGCCATCAGAAAAACACCGCACAATTCCATAAACGGAAAATAAAGCGCGTGATAAAACGAACTCAGCAGCCGGGCGTCCAGATAGGTGCGATTGGCTTCCTCAAAACGGCGGACACTTCTATCCTCGCAACTGAACAACTGGACCACTTCCATCCCGGAAATGGTCTCCTGCAAGGAGGAGCTGAATTGGGCAAAATGGGTGCGTGCAGTCCGGTAGGCGTGAAAGGTACGGTTTTGCAACCAGAAAGTCGCCACCGTGGCCAGTGGTAAGGCCATACAGGTTACGATACCTAATTGAACGTCCATATAAAAGATGTAGGCCAGAATGGTGAAAATACTCAGGATATCGCTGCACATCGACACGATGCCGTCGGTAAACAGCTCATTCAACGCGTCCACATCATTCGTATTTCGCGCCATCAAGCGCCCCACCGGCGTGCGGTCGAAAAAACGCATGGGCAAACGCTGCAGGTGGCTAAAAATCTGCAGCCGCACATCCCGCATGGCCCATTGTCCGAGCATGTTGGTAGCCCAGCTCTGACCGTAGCCCAGCACGAACTGGAGAACCATAAGCCCGAAGTAGAGCAGGATGATGTCGCCCAGTCCCTGGGTATCTCTCGGCACGATGTAGTCATCCACGGCAATTTTGGTCAGAAAAGGCCCCGCCTGCCGGGTGATAGAGGAGCCAAACATGAGCACAAATGTCAGGACCACCCAGCCCCCGTAAGGACGCAGATAGCCCATCAGCCGACCCATCAGTCTGAGATCGAATCCTTTATGACCAATTTCCTCTTCTTCCATCCACCACGCTCCTTACATTTCGTCTAATTCTTCCACCAGATGCTGTCGGCGGTACATATCCGCATAAATCCCATCCACTTCAACCAGGTCGTCATGCGTACCCTGCTCCACAATCCGACCCTCGTCCAAAACCACAATATGGTCGGCGTCTTTCACCGTGGAAACCCGGTGCGCAATCAAAATCGTCGTCCGGGAGGCCATCACATCTCGAAGCCCTTTGAGAATCTCCTCTTCCGTGTGGGTATCCACACTCGACAACGCGTCGTCCAGAATCAAAATTCGGGGCTCTCGAATCACCGCCCTTGCCAGCGATGTCCGCTGCTTCTGCCCGCCAGACAGCGTCACCCCCCGTTCGCCAACCATCGTGTCCAGCCGACCAGGCAACATATCCAAATCGGGTGCCAGCTGAGAAATTTCGGTCGCTCGTTCCACCGATCCATCCACGTGTCCATCCAGCCCCAGAGCCACGTTTTCCCGAATCGTATCCGAAAAAAGAAATGTATCCTGGGGCACATAGCCAATTGCCCCCCGAATCGTTTGCAAAGGAATATCGCTCACCGGCTTCCCGTCCACCCGAACCTCACCCGCATCTGCATGGATCAACCTTGGGATCAATCGAGCCAGGGTGGACTTACCCGACCCGACCCGACCGACCAGCGCCACCGTACTTCCCGCCGGAATTTTCAGGTCAATATTTTTTAACACAGCCCGACCATTATATGAAAAAGACACGTTGCAAAACTCGATCTCTCCCCGAATCGTTTCCCCCTCTCCCGCTCCTTCCAAAACCTGAGGTGCTTCCGCCAGAACCGCCTTGATGCGGTCCATCGAAGCAATTGCCCGCTGGTATTCATCCACGATCCGGCCCAGCATCATCATCGGCCGACTCATCCGGATCAAATACGCATTGAAGGCCACAAAAGCGCCCAGCGTCAACGTACCGTCAATCACCCGGAGCCCACCCAACCACAAAATGACCAGCATCGAAGCGCCGTTCAACAAAGAGGTAAACGGATAAAAAATGCTGCGAATATTCACCAGATGCCGGTTCAACGCCACATACTTATCGTTTAACCGCGTAAATCCGTCGATTTCCAGGGGCTCCCGTGCGTAGGCTTTCACAACCCGCATACCGGCCAGATTCTCGTGGATCTTCACGCTAAGTTCCGCAAACTGCTCTTGCACCCGGCGATAGCCCACTCGAACCCGTATGCCAACCCACCGCACCAACACCATCATAATCGGCATCGGGATCAAGGCATAGATGGCCAGCTCCCAGTCGATGCTGCACATCAGAATCAGGCTGATCCAGAAGGAGAGAAAGGCCTGAAGCGACATCCGAAACGCATGGTATAAAAACCGCTGAATGGCCTCCACATCGTTGGAGGCACGGGCCATCAGATCGCCAACCCGTTGGGTCTGAAAAAACGAAAGCGGCAACCGCACCAGATGCTGCACATAGGCCAATCGGATATCCCGCTCCACAAACCTGGAAACACAGGTGATATACCAGCGCATTCCGAAATTCATTGCCCACTGCACCAGTGCCAGAACGACCATGATGCCGGCATACAGGGCCAGATCACCCTGTGTACTGCCCGTCCAGGTCCCGGCAACGCTGTCAAAAAGGCTGCCGGCATCCAACCCGGCCTTTGCCGTATCCACCGCCCACTTCAACAGCATCGGGATCGAGCCCTGGATGACCTGCACGCAAAACAACATAAGAAGCCCCAGTACAACCTTTCTCCTGTGGGGCCGTAAGTAAGAAGCAAATGGTTTGATCGGATTGAACGCCATCGACGGCCTTTCCCAAATGATTAAGAGTAAGTATTTACTTTAAATTAAAATCAAAAAAATGACCCAACTCCGTTCAAACACTATCTGCATCTTGCAACTCGGAGGCGTATTCATTCGAATAAACCTCTCCTTTGCTGCGCATACCGCAAAGGAAGATACGACTCACTTCCTCAACCTCTTGCTCAATCGTCAGCAGATCCTCATCGTAGCGGCGCACCGCCCGGATCATCCCCATCAAAATCTGGGCCTCGGTGCGGGGATGGAGCACCTGAATGGTGCCGGCCTCCCCGGCCTCCACCAGAACCTGTGCAATAGCGTCGATCAACCCACCCCGTTCCCGCTCCCAACGCTGCCGATCCGGATTTTCGCCACCTCTCAGTTTGCTATCCTCAAGGGTCATGAGGCGAAAGAAAAAACGGTTCTGTCTTAAAAAAGAAAGCACCGCAAAGATCAGCTTCCGAATCGTTTGCTCCGGATATATCCGGTCCGCTGGCGCAGTCTGGATACGATTCTTGAGTTCTGTCACCCCGTCAAAAATAACCGCAAAATACAGGCTCTCTTTATCGGGAAAATACCGGTAGATGGTTCCCTTGCCCACCGAAGCTTCCCGGGCAACGTCGTCCATCAACACAGCATGGAAATCATGTTCTGCAAACGCCTGCCGAGCAGCGTCTAAAATACGCACCATTCGCTCTTTTTGCTTGGGGGTGGTGCAGACTTTGCGGGATTCCAGCGTATCCGAACCCATGGTGATCCCCTATTTAAAATAGAACTGACCAGTCAGTTCTATTTTAATATATGCAGAATGAACCTGCAAAACAACGATTTTTTCACCAAAAATCGACAATAGTACGTTGTTTTTATTGCTACTTTGCAAAACCTGCCTGTCTTATCCCAGATGCCGCTCTCCAGACATGTACATTTGTCAAACGCGGCAATGGTCTAAAACCTCGGTATTCAACACATGGATAGGAGAACCTGCCATCCACGCCTGCAAATTCTCCACCGACGCCTTAAAAAACTGCCTTACCGTCGCCCCGGTGCTATAACCCAGGTGTGGCGTCAGCAGTACATTATCCAACCCGACCAGCGGGCTATCCACAGGCAGGGGCTCCTCATCGTAAACATCCAGCGCGGCACCTGCAATCTCACCGGTTCGAAGTGCGTTGACCAACGCCGCCTCGTCCACAATCGGCCCACGTGACGTATTGATCAGAAACGCCGTTGGT
The DNA here is from genome assembly GCA_027296045.1 of bacterium. Taxonomy (GTDB): domain Bacteria; phylum Latescibacterota; class UBA2968; order UBA2968; family UBA2968; genus JAPUJS01. The sequence continues at coordinate 4,971 of JAPUJS010000290.1, forward strand.
TTCATCAGCTCCAATTCCCGGGCCGTAATCCAACCTCGGCTCAGATCCGTCAGCGGCACGTGGATCGATAACACATCCGAACATGAAAACAAGCCCTCCCACGACACATACTCGGCCCCGCTTTGCCCTGCCCTGTCCGCATCCAGCGTGGGTCCCCAGGCAATCAGATCCATTTCAAAAACCTTCCCGTAGCGCGCCACGATCGTCCCGATACGACCCAGCCCCAGAATCCCCAGCGTTTTTCCACCCAACCCTTCGGCCACTCGCGTCTGCCAGCGCCCTTCTCGAATCTGTCGATCCTCCCAGCCAATATGCCGGGTCAACGCAAGCACCAGCCCCCATGTCAGCTCCGCCGTTGTATTGCCCCGAGTTGCAGAACCAGTTGTCACACACACGGGAATCCCCAACTCGTTTGCCGCCTCCAGATCAACATTGGCCTGTCGCCGGCCCGTACCTGCAATCAGCTTCAAATTTGGCAGTCTCTCCAGCACCTCACGCGGGAACCGGGTCCGTTCACGCGTCGTCACCAGCGCATCAAAAGGCGCTAACCTTCCCACCAGGTCATCCAGATCGTGAATCGTGTTATCGAAGAACACCACCTCGGCATTGAGAGACGCCCAGTCTGCCGCATCTTCGGCGATATGAAGATAATCATCTAAAACAGCGATTTGAATCATTTTTCGTTCCCGCTTTCGTAAGACAGAGGCTTTGTCCTTGCTGCCTGATTCACCTCAAACACTAAATATTAATCACCTTTCGATCTACAGAACAAGCGCTGAATGGTGCACAGAAACAGCCTTTCTTCAATTATCCAACCAGTCCAAAAATGAAAGCGCCACAACAGAGCACGCCGGTTCCCAGCACGATCAATCCCAGGCGTCTCTTCTTTTGAATCTGGTACCACATATACAGGCTACTTAAGATCAGAAATATCAGCCCCAGACAAAGCGCATCCATTGAGAAGGTCCAAAGTTTCGTCACAAACCAATCCCGCGCTTCCTTTGAATCGTCCATGCGCACACCGTTGAACTGATGAAGCATATGTAAAACACCCCATCCATCCGTAGTGATTTCTTTCATCTCCGCACGATCCCCTTCCCAGTTCACCCAAATATCGATCATTCGACCAGGACGATTCACCCTGAATTTGAACCGACGCTCCTTCAAGAGGACCTGGATGTGTTCGATCTCTCCCGATACTTTCAACTGCGCCATAACCTCTCGCGCTCTGGCCATATCCTCTTTTTCAATGAGTGGTTGAATTTGATGTACGGTTACATTTTCCTGCCTGCGCTGCCAGTATCGCGTGAACTCCCAATTGGGATGGTTCAACATCAGCCCTGAAAAAGAAAAGAGCCAGATAAAGAGCAGAAAATAGAGACCCACATAAATATGAAGCTTCCGGTTCCAGACCTCGAATCCCTTCGGTAATTTTAGAGAGGGCATATTTTTTTGACCTGATAGCAGATTTAAAGAATAAAAGC
>JAPUJS010000291.1 GCA_027296045.1 bacterium
GATGTCAATGGGTTCATCTATCATGCCGATGACATCATCCATGAAACCTTTCAGATCGACGACGGCCACCTGGCCCCGCCGCCAGGACCGGGTTTGGGGGTCTCGCTCAACCGGGATAAGTTGGAACAGTACAGGTTTTAACTTCGCCTTTTGAAAATCAGATAAAAGGTCATCGATTGGGGTGGAACGATTTTCAAAGCCGCACGTGACAGGGAGAGGAAATGGCTAAGCATCCAGAGGAACAAAGAATCGTATTAGGCAGCCTGAAACCCCGAGACACTCGCCGCTTGATTTACAACAGCGATCCTTCAAACACCACAAGCCACCTCAGCGACCCGGCAGCCCAACCCAAGGAGCTGCGACAGATCGTTCGCAACTACGCCCAGGAAGGCGGTATCGACACTCTCGTGCAGGAAGTGTTTGCCGAAGCGATGACCATGTTCTGGCGCACCGATAAATGCCCCTATGATATCCGCTACCAGCACCAGCGGATGGTCCCGATGATGGACAACGGGGTGATGCCCGTTGAAGTTTACATCGATGAGTGCCACAAACAGGGCATGGAGTTCATCGCCGGCTTTCGAATGAATGACCGACACGGCCACCATCCAGAATTTTTCAAAAAACTCTGCGAGGAAAAACCGGAATGGGTGCTCAGAGAATACAAACCTTCCTGGCGAGGAGCCCCTCCCGAAAGCCATGAATTTGGCTGTTCCGTAAACTACGCTATTCCGGAAGTTCGGGAGTGGCTTCTTTCAATTATGGAAGAGGTAGCAACCCGGTTCGACATCGATGGCATTGAATTCAACTTTACACGTTTGGCCGAGTGCTTTCCCAAAGGCGAAACGGAACAGAGCCATGGGATCATGACTGACTTCATCCGGCAGGTTCGTGAAATGCTGGATAAAGCAAGCGAAAAAAGTTTCAGCCCAATGACGCTCGACCACCACGGATTTAAACCTCACGAAAAAAGAGAGCGCAAGCTCATTCTCGGCGTTCGCGTGCCACAACAGCTCAAAGGGTGCCAGAAAATGGGGTTCGATATCCCCACCTGGATTCAGGAAGGTTTAATCGACTACGTCGCCCCGAGTGATTTCGGGTTCACAGATTTCAACGAGCAGTACGAAGATTTTGCCTCTCTGGCCAGAGCACACAATTGCTATGTCTATCCCCAGGTACAGCCAAGACTCTGGATCGAAACCACCATGGAGATGGATCTCGCCAACTACAGGGCCGCAGTCCAAAATTTCTACGCCGCAGGTGCCGACGGTTTTTCTACACAAAATTTCTTCTTCCACTGGGGGCCAAAATTTGAGATTCCAGGAGACGATGGTCCAAAAATTCCCAACATGTATCCGGCTGCTTTAAACAACCTGAAGGAGCTGAAAAGTCCAGAAAGCATTGCCAATTCGGGAGATCGGCACTACATTTTCCTCCCGCTTTGGGCCGATCGGCAACAGGGTCGCGGAATGAGCGAGATCTATGTGAAAGAAGAGATCGTGTTGTCCAGACAACAAATCGGTCCGCGTGGGGAGTTCCGATTCCGCATTTCCGAAAATTTCCCGGAAGATCCCATCCTCCCTTTAACCGATGAAGGAAGCGGATTAACCTTCATGCTGTTGGGATCGTTGAAGGACGATGAGCTGACCGTAGACATCAACGGCAAAACAATACCTGCCGAACACTCGCGATGGAAGTGGTATGACGACGACCAACCCCCCTCCTGCACGATCGCGCTGTCAAGTCCCCCGTTTGTGTACGGAGACAATTATCTTGGCGTGAAAATCACAAAGGCTATTGGTGAGGGAGAAATCAAAATTGAACGGGTAGAATGCATGGTTCGTGCGGAGAACCAGTAGGGATGTCACAGGTGACCAAACAAAAGGACGGAATCATGATCAAAATTGGATCCAACTTCCTGAGTCTAAAAGATACAAGTATTGAGGCCTTCATCCAGACGGCGTACGATTTAAGACTGGATATTGTCGACTTCCACCAACGGGCATTCGAATCCACAGACCCGGCGTATCTCAGCAAGATCAAAATGCTGTGCCTGAAATATGGCCTCCCGATCGGCTACATCGGCGTAAGTGGTCTGTTTCACGGGACGGAGGCAGAACGGCGTGAACATATCGAAACCAGCAAAGAAGCGGTAGACCTGGCTGCCTTTCTCGGATCGCCCATCATCCGTCTGTTCTGTGGAACCGTACCAGAAAAAAACGGTGACGGCGACGATGCATGGCCCCCTATGATTGCAGGATATCAGGAAGTGGCAGATTATGCGGCCACCAAAGGCATCTCCGTAGGACTGCAAAACCACCCCTCTACAGGCGATGAGATGCTGCGGATCCGAAGCGAGACCAATCGGGAAACCTTCAACTTCATTATGGATACCGGTCAGTGGGTCGGATCTCCAGGCTCCGCTCCACGAGGGGAAACAGATCCGGACATCGACTTTTACCACTTCATGGAACAGACCGCACCCTATGCCATGTACGTCCGCACCAAATTCTACAAAATTGAAAGCGGCAAAGAAGAGTGGCTGGACTACGACCGAATTGCGGGCATCCTGAAAGACATCAACTACAATGGATGCATTTCGATTGTATACGAAGGCCAGGAAGAAGACCGGGTCGAACAGGTGCGCCTGGCCGCAAACTATCTGCGTGAATTGCTCAATTAAAAAATAAACCAGTTCCGATATTTGGAGGAAGGCCGCTCGCTACGTATCGGCAGGCACACGCTACATCGGCACCCCGGAAGAATCGGAGCGCATCAAGGATCTCGGCTGTCTCGAAGGGCCAGAGCCGATGAACGGATGGCCGATGATCTCTGGACATGAGTTCCCCGGCTGCGTCTAACACAAACCTGTACTTACGGCCCACCTTCTGTAGCCAGACGAGCGGTATTGGCATCTACCATCTCCAACAACGCATCCATCTGCTTGCGTGTCTGAGGCACATTCCCTCCGTTAAAAATCTGTTCTTCCAATTCATCCGTCAGACCAATTCTCTCTCGTTCTTCCCGTAGCAAGGCTTTCATCTGATCCACAGTCGAGGCATATTCGGGGTCTTCCGACACATCCCGTGTCTCGCTGGGGTCTTTTTTCAAATCGAAAAGTTGGTAATGATCGTAGTTGTGGTTATACCAGATCAACTTGAAATCTTTGGTCCGAACCCCACAATTTGCCAATTCGCCGTCCGGACGGATATCAAAATGCTGGTAATAAAACACCGTTCGCCAGTCATCCGGCGTATTCCCTCCCAGTAGAGGCACCAGACTTCTCCCCTGGATATCTGCAGGCACAGCCTGCCCGGCATACTCCAGAAAAGTCGGTGCATAGTCAAGGTTAATCACCATGTCATCTGAATGAGATCCCGCTGCAATTTCCCCGGGATACCGGATCAAAAATGGCACGCGCAGACTCTCCTCATACATCATCTTCTTATCCACCCACCCGTGTTCCCCCTGAAACATCCCGTTGTCCGATGTGTAAACCACTACTGTATTCTCATTCAAA
>JAPUJS010000292.1 GCA_027296045.1 bacterium
AAATATCTTGCTGGATTTCTATTTCAACGATGAAGAAGGGGATGGGTGGATTGAAGGGGAAGGATGGTTGTCCTCTTTAGTTGGGTTGCGAAATGATATTTTAAAGGGTGATTTTCGGAGTCTGTATTTGGCATGGGTCCACACGTGCTGGTTACACCATAGCTGGGAAGACCTGGAGGCCGATGTCCCCGAACCGCCAGTTCCTGTTCGCCTGAATACGTTGAACAGTGCATTAAAAAGTTTTGTCGAATTATTGGATATGGATCCAGATCTTTTGTCTCTGGTCACGAAGGCTCGCCGCCAAAAGAAGCGGGAACCAGAAGTCGAGATAGAAGCGATGATCCGCCGTCTCTCAGATCAAGAGAAGGATGATTTCCTGGTTAGAGCAGCCAAAGATGAGCCCCTTCTTTCGGTGAAGTTGAATCAAAGATTACAGAAACTTGCAAAAACACCGAAGTCTACCCGTGTGCAAGAATCGACCAGAACAATTGGGATGATGCTTCAAGAGGCTGAACAGATTAAACAGGGTCGAAAAGAGGCTGAAGGAAAAAAACGAGAGGCGAAAAAAATTCAGCGTCTCAAGAAATTGGAGGCAGAAGAAAGTACGCTTTGGGATCAGGTGGATCTCCATATCTCCGAAAAGAATGTGAAAGCGTATGATGCGGCAATCGATATCTTGAAAGAGTTGCACACGTTGGCAAAACATAAAAATACAGAAGAAGAATTTGAACGAAAAATTCGACACCTCATGCAAAAATACAGTCGGTTGTCATCCCTAAAATCGAAACTTAGTTGGGCAAAATTGATACCATAGGTTTTGATCCATCCTCGACTTTCCTTTGGAAATTTCTGGAATCAATCCTCCCAACGGCTTGGATTGATTCCTGGCGCTTCGGTCGTCATTCCCTCTGGCTTATGTTCTAGACCCCAGGTTCCACCGGTGGTGTTGAGGCTTTGGAAAAATGGTTTGGCTTGTTCGGGGGCGGCGGCGACCAGTTCGGGGTCCCACTCTTTCATGGGTTGGATGGGGCCGGCCCAGGCGGGGCGATAGCCGAACTGGATGAGTTCTCTGGGGGAACTGTCGGTATTGGGGTGGGTGGCGTGAAACATATTGATCGGGATGAGGAGGGCCGAACCGGCTTTGGCGCACACGGTGATCTCTTCGGGGTGCGATTTGTAGCGCACATATGGATTGGCCTGGGCGTGGTAGGAAAGGTGGCTTCGGGGGATCAGTCGGAATGGCGCTCGTGCCGGGATGAGGTCGTCGAGGTAGTAAAGGACGCGCAACATTTTGGGCGAACTGCCCTCGTAGTTGAAGATGGACGATCCGAAGGGCTGGCCGTCAGTGTGCATCGAGATTCCGGGGGAACCGGGATTGGTGCGTTGAAAAAAGCCCCGGGTAAATACGATGTCCGGTCCCATCAGCTTTGTGAGAAATTCGATCATGGGCGGATGTCCGATGAGCTCGGCCACAGCACGACTGAACCATTGGGGCTGTTTGGCGCCCGTTGTCAGGTACTCGCTGTAGGGTTTGGGTCGCATCGGCATATCGGCGAGTTCGGATTTGAGTTTAGCAATGTGGTCCGCGTCCAACATATCTGGGAGCACCACGTAGCCTTCTGCTTCCAGGTGACGGATCTGTTGTCCCAGTGTGAAGGATCCAAAATCTGTCTGGTCGACGTTCATGAAATCGATGACTTCGTTTGGATCGATTTCGGGGATCGTGGCCTCTGCCATTGGGTTCCTCCTTAAAAATAGAGTCCACGAAAAATAACAATGGAATCCCTTTGCATTTCGGATTTTCTAGAGAAGTTTGAAATTTGATTTTTTGGGCCAAGATACTTCTGAAGATATATAATGCGTACTCTCTATTTGTCAAGAACCAAGTTAAATCGCTCTGTTTTTCCACGCGCGTGGAAAATTAGTCTGATTCCCCTTTACTCCATAATATGTATGGGCGGCGAAAAGGTTTGGCATAGGAGACGATGCGCCCCCCTGTGACTTGAACTTCTCCCTCGATTTCAAGGGCTTCGATTGTGACTTCGCCGTTGTCCCAGATGACAGCGCCTGTGCCCATTGCATCGATGTCTACTCGGCCGTCGGGGACAGAAAGTGTAAGCGGCTCGGGAGTAGACCCGTGAAAGGCGGCCACATAACGATTGGTTTCGGGGCAGGCAAAGAGCCAGGCGGGCTGATTGCCGCAGGTGAGGGTTGCATCTTGGACGGTGACGGTGCCCGTGCGGTTCTGGCGGGCAACCGGCGATTCGAGCTGGGGCCAGCCGAGGGGGCCGTCCTGGTTCCAGCGTTTTTGAAGGTACCATTCCAGGAGGTCGATTTCGATGCCGAGGGTTTTGCCGGCGCGGGCGTATTCGACGGACCAGGTTCGGGTTTTGCCGGCTTCGTAGGTGACGGGCGATTCGGCGGTGTCTTTGAGGGTGCCGCCTGAGACGGTTTGTGCAAAGGCCTGGGGGGTGGAGTAATCCGAACGTTCTGCAAGTTCGGCAAAGAAGCCGCACTGGGGTTTGCCCTGATAGAAGGAACCGGGGTGGGCTTGTTCCCAGAATGTTTTAGCAGGGCCGAGGTAGTTGTAGATTTCGAGGAACAGGTGGGTGCCGTGTTCGACCAGACGAAGGGGTGCGTTGCGGCCCAGGTCGGTGCGGGTGAGGGCTCGGATGGCAGTGAGCACAGGACCGGTGGCGACAACAACGGTGGCGCCTTCGGGGATATCGGTGGGGAAGGTGTCAACTTTTTGATCGTTCACCCAGACTTCGTCCACGAGATTGCGGTCGTGCCAGCAGATCACAGTTTTTGCACTGGTGTAGGCGGCCATTGCACCCAGGTCTTTGGGGCTGTAGAGGACGATGGCGCGGGCACCGTCCTGGACGTTGTGGCACTGGCCTTCTTCGAAGAGGATCTGGGTGTTTGAACGAGCGGGCGTTGAGCGATAGTCGCCGAGCCAGTGGTCGTTGAGGACATAGCGGGAATAGAGGACGCCGGTGTGATCGCTTTCGGTTTTGTGGTGGGCGATAAAGACGCTGGATTGGCCGGTGATGAATCGGTTCGCCTGGCTTTTAAGCTCCTGGGTGGAGACGCCGAGTGTGAACGAAGGGCTGTGATAGGTGGTGATGCCGACGCCGTTTCCGGAATCGGCGGTTTCGGTAAGCGAGAAGGTGTCGGGGTGGTGATCGATGGCGTCGGAGAGCCAGGCAGGCAAAATGTCCTGTTCGATATAGTCGCGGAGGGTGTGGATTTCGGGCGGGGTTTCGCAAAAGACGGCCTGGCGGTATGCCCGGCTGAAGGGGCCTGCCCATCGTCCCGTGGGGGAGTGAATGTGCAGGGCGGCGGAAAGGCCGATTCGGGCGAGCATTGTTTTGGCGCCGATTCGGGTGGGTTCGTGCTGGACGAGTTCAGAGAGCCGGTGGAGGACGCGGATGGCGACCAGGGCGTAATTGGGACTGTTGAATTCGTAGGCACATCCGTGGCGTGTGGTGAAAGCCATCCAGTCCTGGAATTTCTGATAGCCCCGGTTTTTGAAATCCTCATCGTCCAGAAGCTCGGCCCCCAGGCAGGTATTGGTGATGTCTTTGGTCACGATATTGGTGTAGCGAAAGTGGACGTCGATCCGGCGGATTTCTTCCAGACCCAGACGAATGCTGTGGCGCATTCGGTCTTGCAAGTCGGGCGAAAGCAGGTCGGCGTGTCGGATCATAATTGGGATGAGCTGAAAAAGACAGAACTGGACGGCGTTGAGGTCTTCAACGGCTTCGTCTTCGCGTTCCCAGAGGAAGTTGCCCAGATGGGGATCTCCCTCACGGGTCTCCTGGCCTTCGAGGGCAGCGATAAGGACCTTTTCGGCCAGGTCGATATCTTCCTGTGTGCTATTGGCCAGAAGTTCGGCGGCAAACTCGGCGGCCTGGCGAGGGGCGTGGTAGATTTTGTCGCCTTGTTTGCGGGCGATCATGAAAGTGTCGGAATTGAAGTTTGCAGGTAGTGTGAGAGGGTTGGTATTGGGCATGGTTTAAGGTCCTTTTGAGGAAGGGGCGGATTGTAAATTGGGGGGATAAGCCTTCCACATCTCTGATTGCGGTGATCATTGGGGCTCTTTCTCCGTTGGTTGGTATCGGCCGCCGATGATTTTGGGCGTGCCTTTTAATGCAATGGTTTCAACTGTCACAATGCCGTTGTTCCAATGGACGGTGCCAACACCCATGGCTTCGATCTCAACCTTTCCCTCCGGGATTGTCAAGCTGAGCGGTGCAGGTGTTTGACCGTGGTATCCGGCGACGTATCGGCCTGTTTCGGGACAGGCGAAGAGCCAGGCGGGTTCCGAACCGCAAGTGAGGGTCGCGTTTCCAACGGTGACTTCGCCCGTGCGGGTTTGTCGGGCAACGGGGGATTCCAGCATGGGCCAACCGAGCTCCCCCGACTGGGTCCAGCGGCGTTTGAGTTGCCATTCCATCAGGTCGACTTCAATGCCCAGGGTTTGGCCGTCGCGTGTGTATTCGATCGACCAGAGGCGTTCGCCTTCGCCGCTATAGACATACGGGGCTTCGGCGTTGTCATTCAGCGTACCGCCGGCAACGGTTTGACCAAAGGATTGGGAGTCGGGATAGGCCGACCGTTCGGCAATTTCGAGATAGATGCCGCACTGGGGTTTGCCTTTGTAAAAGAGTCCGGGCCAGCGCATTTCCCAAAATGATTTGGCAGGACCGTGGTAGTTGTAGATTTCCAGAACCAGGTCGCCTTCCCGTTCGATCAAGCGCAGGGGCGCATTGCGGCCCAGGTCCGTTCGTGTGAGCGGTCGGACGGCGAACAGGGCTTCGCCGCTGGCAATGACAACGGTCTCGCCTTCGGGGATGTCGGCGGGTAGGGACTTGACAGGGTTGTTTCCAATCCAGATTTCGTCGATGTGTTCGTATTGGGTCCAGATGAAAGCGGCCTTGGCACTGGTGCAGCGGCCCAGAGTTCCGGGGGCGTAGAGGCCAATGGCGCGGGGGCCTTGCTGGACGCCGTAAAACTGGCCTTCGTCGACCAGGTTGCGGGAGGTCGACCGGTCGGTTTGATGATAAAAGTCGCCCAGCCATTTGTCATTGAGCAGGTAGCGGGTGTAGAGCACGCCTGCCCGGTCTGCGTTTGGGCGGTGGTAGTGGGCAATCAGGGCGTTGGATTGGCCGGTATATTGTTTGGTGGAAACACCCAGAGCAAAAGCGGGACTGTGGTGGGTGGTGAGACCATAGCAGCGTTCGATGTGAGCGGTTTCTGAGACCTCGAAGGACGCGGGACGGTGGGTGAGCACGTCAGTGATCCAGCCTGGGAGGGCCCCCTCTTCGATCCAGTTGCGGACCATTCCGGCTTCGGGAGCGGTTTCGGCAACGACAGTGGGATGATAGGCCCGGCTGTGAGGCCCTGCCCAGCGGCCGGTGCGGGTGTGGATGTGGAGGGCAACGGAGATTCCCAGGCGGGCGATGGCTGTGCGGGCACGAATCCGGGTGTCGGAATCCTGGGTGAGGCTGGCCAGATTTTTGAAGGATCGAAAAGCAACGGAGTAATAGGTCGGGCTGTTGTATTCGAAGGGAATGCCAAACGTATCGGTGAAGGTCATCCAATCGATGAGCTTCTGGTAGCCACGTTGAGCGATTTCTGGATCGTTGAGGAGTTCGCCTCCCAGGCAGGTGTTGACAATGTCTTTGATTGCGATATTGGTGTAGGCGACCTGGACGTCTAAGTTGCGGACTTCGTGAAGGCCCAGGCGAATGGCGTCTAAGAGGCGATCGTACATGGATTTGCTCAAACGGTCGCCGTAGTGGATGGCCAGAGGGATCAGTGTTGTGAGGTTAAAGGCGACGGCGTTGAGGTCTTCGACAAAATCGTCTTCGCGATACCATTTGAAGTTGCCATAGTGCGGGTCATCTTCCCGGGTTTCCTGACAGGCGAGAAGGGCGTCGAGGACCTTTTCGGCCAATGCCAGATCTTCGGGCGTGCCGTTTGTAACCAGATTGGCGGCAAAACCGGCTGCCCGACGGGTCTGGTGGAGCACACCGTCGTCGGTGGGATTGCCGAGCATATGGGTTTCTGGGTTAAAGTCGTTCGGGATCGGCAGCGGGTTGGCCACTTTGGCCTCCAATTTTGAAAAATAATTTGACAGATGGACGGGAAAGTCCGATTTTAAGGGCTTGAAATTACGACATTTTTTTGGGTTTCGTCAAGAAGTGTTGTGTATTGGGGTGTTGAGATTTTTAGCTCGCATTTGAAAGACAATCTATCGAACACCACGGGGTGTTTTGAGCCGGGAGAGGAGATTCGGTGTCGCGAAAAAAAGTGTTGATCACAGGGGCAGCTGGACGCATTGGTCGGGTATTGAACGATGGGCTGAAGGATCGCTACGATTTGCGGGTTTTATATAACCGGACGATTTTGGAACAACAGCACGATGAGGAAGTGTTTGTTGGGAATATTACGGACCTGGAAAAAATGGAAGAAGTGGTGGATGGGTGCGATGCAGTCGTACATATGGCGGGAGATCCTTCTACAAAAGCGTCGTTTGAGGAAACGGTGGAGACAAATATTCGGGGCACATACTGCATTTACGAGGCCAGCAGAAGGAAGGGTGTGAAGCGGGTGGTTTTTGCCAGTAGCAATCACGCGACCGGGTATTATGAGAAGAAGGGACAGATCTACACGACCTGGGATATGCCGGTGCGGCCCGATAGTTATTATGGGGCGAGCAAGGCGTATGGGGAGCTTTTAGGGCAATATTACTGGGACGCGTTTGGGCTTTCTGTGATCAGTTTACGGATCGGGTCGTTTCAGCCGGAGGAGAAGGTCCAAAATCGGGGGAATGACCGCATTCTGTCGTCCTGGCTGAGTTATCGCGATACGGTGCAGTTGACCTGGCGCAGTATTGAGGCCTCCGATGAAATTGGGTGCGCGATTTACTATGGGATTTCGGGGAACACGCGGGCGTATTGGGATATTCAAAATGCGCGGGAAGAGATTGGATACGATCCGGAAGATAATGCAGAGGATTATGCTTAGATTGGAAGGCTTTGAAAAGGTTCGCCAGATAAAGTGTTGTAGGTGATAGACTTGAAAAGTTGATCGTCAGGCTTGAAACTGACTCAAGGGCCGTTTTTCTAATGGTTTTCTAATGAACCATTTCAAAACGGCCTTTGTCATTGACAGCCAGTATCTGTATATGCCCACACAGGCGGAAGTGAACGAGGAGAAGGTGGAGGAGGAACATCAGATGACAGATCGGAGAATCCGGCCATTAAAGGCCTTTGAAAAATTCTGAAAAAAGACCCTG
>JAPUJS010000293.1 GCA_027296045.1 bacterium
GCCCCAAAAATCCATGCTCCTGGTAAAACTTGGCGGGCCTGCCTATCGCATCGGCATGGGCGGAGGCGCCGCATCCAGCATGGTCCAGGGCGAAAACAGAGCCGAACTCGACTTCAACGCCGTCCAGCGGGGCGATGCCGAAATGGAACAAAAAATGAATCGGGTCATTCGCGCATGTGTCGAACTGGGTGAAAAAAATCCTATCGTCAGCATTCACGACCAGGGCGCGGGTGGAAATTGCAATGTCTTAAAAGAACTGGTCGAACCCGAAGGCGCTCGCATCTATATCCGGGCCGTCCCGGTTGGCGACAAAACCCTCTCTGTCCTGGAAATCTGGGGTGCCGAATATCAGGAAAACCACGCCCTGCTCCTTGCCCCCGAAAATGCCGATTTATTCCATGCCCTTTGCGAACGGGAGAAAGTCATCTACGCTTTTCTGGGTGAAGTCACAGGCGATGGAAAGGTAGTCGTCTATGACGAACAGGACGACTCGACCCCTTTTAATTTGGACCTCGAAAAGGTCCTGGGCGACATGCCTCAAAAAACATTCCAGTTTGATCGACTGCCCAACAAACTTCAGGCCCTCCAACTGCCCGAAGGCCTCACCGTGCAAACCGCACTCGAACGCGTCCTGCGCCTGGTCTCGGTGGGCTCCAAACGTTTCCTCACCAACAAAGTAGACCGAAGCGTAACCGGCCTGATTGCCCAGCAACAGTGCGTGGGCCCCCTCCAGCTCCCTGCAGCAGACGTCGCCGTCATCGCCCAGAGCCATTTCAGCACCACAGGAGCGGCAACCGCCATCGGCGAACAGCCCATCAAAGGCCTGATCGACCCGGCCGCGATGGGAAGGATGTGTGTGGGCGAAATGCTCACCAATATCGTCTTTGCGCAGGTCAGTGCCCTGGAAGACATCAAATGCTCCGGCAACTGGATGTGGGCGGCCAAGCTCCCGGGAGAGGGTGCGACCCTGTTCGACGCGGCCGAAGCCCTCACACAAATTCTCCTGGATCTGGGCATCGCCATTGACGGCGGCAAAGACAGTTTGTCCATGGCAGCCATTGCCCCGGATTCAGAAGGCAATGACGAAACCGTCAAATCTCCAGGTACGCTGGTCATCTCGGGCTACGTGACCTGCCCCGACATCACGTTAACCATCACGCCCGACCTCAAATATCCAGACAAAGGTCGTCTTCTCTACATCGACCTTTCAGACAACCACCACCGCCTAGGCGGATCTGCCCTTGCCCAGGTCTACAGCCAGATCGGCAACGAATCGCCGGATGTGGACAGTCCCGACCTGCTAAAACGCGCCTTCAACACCCTCCAGACTTGCCTTTCCAAAGGATCCATCGCGGCCGGCCATGACCGCAGCGACGGAGGCCTGATCACCACCTTACTCGAAATGGCTTTTGCCGGGAATTGTGGCCTCCATCTGGAAGTGAATACCCCAATAGAAGATGCCATTGCTTTCCTCTTTTCCGAAGAACTCGGCATCGTCATCGAGGTGCTGCCCGAAAATGAGAAAACGGTCCTGGACGTCTTCCATAACGCAGCAATACCCTGCTCCTCCATCGGGTCTGTGACCTCCGACCCGTCGATCCAATTACGCTTCAATGGTCACCCCACCTTAAACGCCCCGATGACCGACCTGCGCGACCTCTGGGAAGAGACCAGCTATCGCCTGGAACTTCTGCAAGCCAACCCGGAATGTGTGGAGCAAGAAAGAACCACCCTGAACGACCGAACCGGCCCCTCGTTTGCCCTCCCTTTTACGCCCGGGCCAACGCCCCCCGCAATCCTCGATGCCAAACAGAAACCCCGGGTTGCCATTTTGCGCGAAGAAGGCAGCAACGGCGACCGGGAAATGACCTCCGCCTTCTTTGCCGCAGGGTTTGAGCCCTGGGATGTAACCATGACCGACCTGCTCCGAGGGCATATTCATTTAAGCGACTTCCGGGGCGCCGTCTTTGTCGGTGGGTTCAGTTATGCCGATGTCCTTGACTCGGCCAAGGGCTGGTCCGGTGTAATCCGTTTTCAACCCGAGCTCTGGCAACAGTTCCAGACTTTCTATTCCCGAGAAGACACCTTTTCCCTGGGCGTTTGCAACGGGTGCCAGCTCATGGCCCTCCTGGGCTGGGTTCCCTGGCAGGGGTTGGAAGACCGTGTCCAACCCCGCTTTATTCACAACACCTCCGGCCGGTTTGAATCCCGTTTCTCCACCGTACAGATTCAGGAAAGCCCGGCAATCATGCTCCGGGAAATGGCAGGGTCTTCCCTCGGTGTCTGGGTTGCCCATGGCGAAGGCCGGGCATTTTTCCCCCAGGCCGATCTCTTACATCCGGTCCAGCAAAAAGGGCTGGCCCCACTCCGATATGTAGATGACCAGAACAACATAACAGAAACCTACCCATTTAACCCCAATGGTTCTCCCAACGGGATCGCAGGCCTGTGTTCCCCCGATGGCCGTCACCTGGCCATGATGCCGCATCCCGAACGGGCATTTTTGAAATGGCAATGGGGTTGGATGCCGGAGGATTGGAAACGTAACCTGGAAGCCTCACCCTGGCTCAAAATGTTCCAAAATGCCCAGCAATGGTGCGAACAAACCTGATGGATCAAGAAACAATAGAAAAGGCTCCGGTGATCATGACCCACCGGAGCCTTTTCTATTTGCTAAAAGTTCAATTACGGTTTCGCTCCCTTCCGTTCGGCGATCTTCGCGACAAGATCGTCAAAAGCGTACCGGTCCCCGTTGTTCTTTCCCACATACCGGAACACTTCTTTTCCATCCGGTTCCAGCAGCACCAGGGCTGGATAGTGCACCACCTGTCCGTGAAATTTGTATCCGTTGGGAATCTCAAACAACTTGGCCAGTTCGGCGTCCGGGTCTCGGTAAATGATCGACAGGTCCGTAACGGCGTCACCCATCTGCTGTGCCCATTTCTTATCCAGCTTGACGCTCCATTTGCGGATTTCCTCTTCGGTATCGGGTTTTAGAAAAACGTGCACCACCTCCGGCGTCTCTTTGGCCCTGCGCGTGTATTCGACCGTGTGCCCGAGACAATGCGGGCACGTCGTCTTGAGCAGAAAATGCAGCGCCACATATTTCCCCCGAGCATCGG
This sequence comes from bacterium, assembly GCA_027296045.1. Taxonomy (GTDB): domain Bacteria; phylum Latescibacterota; class UBA2968; order UBA2968; family UBA2968; genus JAPUJS01. The sequence continues at coordinate 3,123 of JAPUJS010000293.1, forward strand.
TCAGGCGAAACACACCGGGACCATCGGCCTCGTGAACCACGAAATCCTCACGGGTCTGTTCCGCCCAGACGGACCCTGCGAAAAACCCGAGACAGATCACCAGCATAAACCGTGTCATTCCTTCTCCTTTCCTTTTCTCCTCCCGGCCTATCTGGCCGAAAGAAACATAATACTTCTGCCCATTTCTCTTGACATCCAATTCAACTTGGCTATAACTTTCCATAATATTAGAGAGCGATCCGGCAGGGGTCATCAAAATAGGCCGAGGCTCATTGAAAATGCTGAGATCAATAAGTCACCCTAAAGACAGAACAAACTCACATGAACAAAATTGGGATATCCCTCAACGGAGATCAGGCCCACGAAGAGGTCAAATTGCTCACCGCCAGGTGGCGGGGCCACACCGAGGCGCTCAAAGCCTTGATTCCCATACTCAAAGCCAGATCCTCCTGGAGCACATCGGACGAATACAAAGCGTTGATGGAAGAACTGGGCCCTTTGCCCGAAGGCATTGACAGGACCCGAAAAGACCTGCGGGGGGCCCCCCTTCTCGACACAGACCTGTCGGAGGCAAACCTCCGGGGTGCCAACCTTTTCGGGGCAGACCTGGATAGCGCCAACCTGGAAGGAGCAATCCTAAAAGGGGCAAATCTTACCCACACACAACTGTGGGGGGCCAACCTGAGACACGCCGACGTGGCCGGCACAAACCTTTCTTACACAAACCTGGAAGGGGCAGACCTGACCGAAGCCCATTTGTGGAAAACCAACCTGACGGGGGCCTCTCTGGAAGGGGCCAATCTCTTCAAGGCAAACCTCTGGTCGGCCAATCTGACCGGGGCCAATCTGGGTGGTGCCAATTTCGAAGGTGCCTATCTACGGGAAGCCAATCTTTCCAAATGTCATCTTGAAAGCGCCAATCTGAAAGGTGCCGATCTGATCCGGGCCCGTCTGAACGGGATAGAAGTCGGCGTCAACGTTGTCTGGAATACCAAAGATAAATTTTGGCCCAAAATCCGTGCCTTCGTTTGGAAAGGCGAAAGCCTGGCACCCCACGAACGAAAAACAAGGTTTGGAGGAAATGACATCCGAGATGCCAATTGGGCAGGCGCAGCGCTTTTCAAAAATTATGTGGAAGATGAAATCTTTATTACCGAATATACCTCCCGGGAAGGCCGGATGAACCATGTGATCTCCTGGCTGTGGAAATGGACCAGCGATTTTGGCCGGAATCTCCAGCGCTGGCTGTTCATTGCCCTTTGTATCGCCCTGTTTTTTGGAATCGTCTACTACTACCTGGAAGACCATATGGCGATTGCCGATCACAACACCGCCCCAAGACTGGCCACCATGCTCTATACCAGTATTGTAATCTTTACCACCCTGGGTTTTGGCGATGTGACTCCCCAAACCCTGCTGGCCGAGATCATTGTCGTGATCGAGGTCATCATCGGCTATGTCATGCTCGGTGGTCTCATCGCCATCTTTTCCAACAAATTCGTCCGCCGAGGCTAATCGCCCTATTGAACGCACTCCGCACCATTGACCGCCGTACAAATATACATTTCCGGCTTGAGATGGGTCTCTTTTTCATAGCGACTCTCCATGGCCGCAACCAGATCCTCCACCGCTTCTTCCCGCACCAGGTTTACGGTACACCCCCCAAACCCGGCCCCCGTCCTTCGGGCCCCATACACCCCCGGAACGTCCTGGGCGATCTCAACCAGCAGATCCAGTTCTTTCCCACTGACTTCGTAATCGTCTCGCAAACTGGCGTGAGAATCCGCCATCAAGCCGCCAAACCCCTCCAGATCGCCGGCTTTTAAGAGATCCACCGCCTTCCGGGTTCGTTCAATCTCTGCAATCACATGCCTACAGCGCCGCAATACCGTCTCCGACAACGCCCCCCGATAGACATCCAGCATGTCAAGTGTCACATCCCGCAATGCCTGGATGTCTTGACCCGTCGCAAGGGCCATATGTTCCGCACCATTTTCACACGACGAACGCCGGTCGTTATAGGCCGAATTGGTCAGCCCCCGTGTCACGCCGGAATTACAAATCACAATCCGAACGCCCTCTTTTGTCAGGGGCACCTGTTCAAATGAAAGATCTCTGCAGTCCAAAAAGAGGGCGTGTCCAGCCCGGGCGTTGGCCGAAACAAACTGATCCATAATGCCGCAATTCACCCCCACAAACTGGTTTTCCGCCCGCTGCCCCAACAAGGCAAGATCCGGCCCGGACATGTCCAGGCCATTCAATTCCAGAATGCCTTTCCCCACGGCCATTTCCACAGCAGCCGAACTGCTCAACCCTGCTCCGACAGGTACATCCCCCACCAAAACCGCATCAAAGCCCCCCAACGATTCTCCCAATTTCTGAAATTCTCGCACCACCCCTTTGGCATAATCGCCCCAATTTTTTTCCGGCTCAAGTGGTTCATTCACCCCAAACGATATTTCATCTTCATGGGCAACAGACCGAATCACCGCCCGTCCGTCTTCGCGTTTGCGAGCAGCAAACACCACCCACCGGTCAATGGCTGCAGGAAAAACAAAACCGGCATTATAATCTGTGTGTTCCCCAATTAAATTGACACGGCCAGGTGCCTGGACAAGCACGTCGGGTTCACCAGAAAATCCTTGCTCAAAAGCCACCTGGGCTTGCACAACAATCGGGTTCAAATGAAACCTCCCTTACTCGCCTTTTTCATTGCCTGCCGAATTTCTTCGGCCGTCACATTTGGATCCGAAGGATTGATGATATTGCCAAAAATGTCGGCCCCAACAAGATGCTTTCGAAGGCCGGGACCTCGCAACAGCGATGTGATATGAATTTGCATATGGTACCCATAATCCACACCATCGGTTGGGGCTTGAATCAACGCCAGCGTATAATGGTACGGCAGCCCAAACAAGCTGTCCAGGCCAACCAGAAGATCTTTCAGGGTTTGGGCAAGCTCCTGACGCCCTTCCGACTCCAGATCCAACAGACTGGCCACATGGTCTTGTGGGACAACCACAATATCGTACGCCAGTTGGGCAGCAAAAGGAACATAGGCAATAAAATGAGAACCAAAAACCAGAACCCGCCGCCCATCCTCCTGTTCCACCCGGTTGGCCTCACACACAAAGCACCGCCCATCTTTCTGCTCCCGATACCTTCTGAACATGTCAATCTGGGGACGCACGATCAAGCCCGGAATTTCGCGATAGGCATAGACCTGACCGTGGGGATGGGGTTGGGAATTTCCCATAATCGTGCCCCGGTTTTCAAAGATCAGCGGATACCGAATGGCTTCGTGTGCCCCCAGCCGCTGGTAAATATCCGCCCAACCATCCACCACTTCCCTGATTTCATCCACCGACATCGTGGCCAACCATCTGGCATGGTTGGGGCTGAAATTAACAACTTCACAGAGCCCCTGCGATGTGCGGGTCTCATACGGTCCCAGCGCCTCGTTTACCTCATAGGCATCCAGGGTAAGCGAAGGAAAGTCATTTTCAAAGACCCAGACACCCCGATATGCAGGATTGACGGCTCCGTTTGCCCGCTTGTTGCCCGGACACAGATAACACGACGGGTCATATTCAACGGCGCTGGCAACTTCCATATTCTGGGTTTCGCCGCTCCAGGGCCTGTCGCCCCGATGGGCTGCGATATTCACCCACCGCCCCCAAAAAGGATTAAACCGTTCTTCCTGAACCACCCGGTATCCCTCTGGGTTCAACCGATGCCAGTGCCAGGCCGACGCCAGTGTTTCTTCCAGGGTGGCCGAGGCCGTCCAGCCCAGTTCTTCCCGGATCTTTCCGGCATCGGCAATCAACACGGCCGGGTCCCCACTGCGCCTTTCCCCCATTTCCGCCCGAATCTCTTTTCCGGTCACCTGCCTGGCCGTCTCGATAATGTCCCGGACACTAAATCCCTTGCTGGTCCCCAAATTAAAGGTTCGACTCTCTCCGCCTGCCAACAGATGATCCAGGCTTCGCACATGGGCATCGGCAAGTTCTTCAACCGAAATATAATCCCGTACGGCCGTTCCATCTGCCGTTTCATAATCGTCTCCGAAAACAACAATCTTTTCCCGCTGCCCCAAAGCAACCTGAAGTACCAGAGGGATCAGATGCGTTTCGGGATCGTGGTCTTCCCCGA
>JAPUJS010000294.1 GCA_027296045.1 bacterium
ATGCATATACGTCATCCGCCGAAAATTTAACGACAAATGACGTATATGTCAAGAAGCTGGCCAAAATGTGTTTGAACCCCTGGAAAAAGCAGCGTTGACACTGTTCTTGCATCAAAAGTTGTGTGTGTGCCATTTTCAGAACAATTGTACCGCTTTCCCAACAGCTTGTACCGAATTCGGTACAGACTGTTGTCTCATATAGTGCTTAAATCTTCTTCCTCTCGTCCTTCACCCTTTCTTAAGCCTATTTAAATCAATAATTTTTACTAAGAATTACGGGTGTGCCCAAAACTGGCACACCCCTTGCGATTAATGATATACAGGTGTTGATCGACCTGAACCACTACCCACTCAGGAGACCGGAACGTGGACACACTTAAAATCGATCTGCAAGGTGCCAAAATCCTCCTGGTTGACGACACAGAGGCCAACCTCAACCTGCTGTGCGAACTGCTGGAGCCCGAAGGCTACAAAATCTCAATGGCCCCAACGGTGAAATCGCCCTCCGAATTGTGCATCGTATCCAGCCCAACCTCATCTTGCTGGATGTGCAAATGCCCGGCTACGAGCGCCTGATAGAGACCATTCGGATGGGATGTGAGGAAAACTTTCGGCAGAAGACCTGCTGAAGCGGATCGTCGAGACCGTCGGTGACTTCACCGACGGCGCGACGGCTACGGACGATCGGACATGTGTGATTCTGGGAGTGAACCGTTGAAATGGGTGTGTGCTTTCGGAAAGGAAGGGATGCGAGAGGAATCGGGAAGGTAAAATTTATGCAACGGTCTCAACGTGTGGATATTTTAACAGCTTGTTATCAGACGTCACCAGAGGACAGCCATGCACCCTCGCTGTCGCGACAATGATCTGATCTGCCGGATCCCGATGGAAACTCGCCGGGCAGGGTTGTCGATGCAATGGCAATTTCCGGCGTCAATTCCAGTAGGGCAATACCGGAATACCTCAACGCCTGCCCGAACCACTCGCTTAGGGGGCAAGAAATATCAAGCCGTCCGTATTCAACAAGCTTCGCGATCTCCCAGCAGGAGATCGCGCTCACGCCAATCACGTTCGATTCGTTGGCTTCGACCGTTTCTGTCTGGACCCTGCTGAGTCGCTCATCGCCATGAACCCACCAGACCCAGATGTGCGTGTCGAGAACAATCACTTCAGTGCGCCCCAGTCCTCTTCGGCAACGCTCCCGAACGGATCATCGTAACGAACCGTTTTACCGCGCAGGGGATAGCGCTCGTCTTGCTCCGCCTGACGCTCTCGGGCGCATACAGTAACTTCAACCTTCTCACCTGGGCGGAAAGGCAACCCTTTAATCGTGAGCGTCCCGTCTTTAAGTATCGTTGTTTTTGAACGGTATGGCTGCATACGCCGTCTCCTATCTCTGTTTCTGTAACAAACAATCGCTTCTCTTCTTCCTATCCGTCCAGGCCGTGCACGAGGAGCCGAATCGTTACCTCACGATTGGCACTGACAACACCGGTCATCATGCCGTTTCTGCCACTGAACGCGGACCGAACCAGTGGACACCCCGGTGGCCGATGCGGACGAACCAGGTCTACGCATCCGGGCAACGGGCAAGCAGGCGCTCGGACGCTGCAAGCGTGTCATCCGCCACTTCGAACGCGCCCGTTTCAAGGTCAATCGCAACAATTCTGCCTTCGTTGCCCGCTTCTACCCAGGGCCGTACCTGTCGCTCGTATATGGGGTTGCCGCGCCGGGCGAACTCTTCTTTACTGTAACGAGGTTGTCGTGCGGTCACCGGTTTCTCTCGCTCAGTTTAAGTCTCGATGGTGTCCTGTTTTCTTAGGGTAAGTATAGCCATCTTGCATCGTTGTTTCAAGGACAAACTGACCGGAGATAGGATTTTCTCATCCGAACCTGCACTTCTCGTTTGATCTTGACAGCCGTTCGTGTTTATCTTTTAACGATGGAGGTCACGCCATGAGAGGGCATCCACTCACCGTGAACAGAGACCGTCACGCTGCGCCGAGAATATTCCGAAATAGTTAAATTTTTTTGGAGAATATTTCGAAAATGCAGTATTTTGAAAGACATCTAAATATTGAGACAATGGTTGACGTACTTCAGAACCTACAAAAATCATGAATCCTCAAAAGGAGACATTGTGACAATCCAGATCAAACCTCGATTGCTCCTGATCATGCTGTTGGTGTGGACCTTCGCTGGAAGCGCATGGGCGCAAGTGTGCGAGATAACCCTGCTACAGCTCAATGATGTGTATGAAATGCGCCCAGTAAGAAACGGCACGCTGGGTGGGCTTGCGCGTGTGGCAACTATTCGCAAGGAATTGGTGGCACAAAATGCGAATACATTTACCATTCTGGCCGGTGATTTTCTGAGCCCTTCTGCGCTGGGAACGGCAAAGGTAAATGGGGAACGTCTATCAGGCAGACAGATGGTGGATGTCCTGAACAGATTGGGATTGGATTATGCCACCTTTGGAAACCATGAGTTTGATCTCAAAGAGGACCGGTTTCACAAACGGTTGGCGGAATCCCGTTTTGCCTGGGTGTCGAGCAATGTGGTCCATGCAAGCGGAAAAGCCTTTTCCAATGTGCCCGAGCACGTCGTCTTCACCGTCCAGAGCGAGACGAGTGGGCCCGTACGCGTGGGACTGTTTGGGATCACGTTAATCGACAACCAGCCCGATTATGCCAACATAAAAGATCCACTCAAAATGGCGAGCGAGCAGGTGCATAAACTAAGAGATCAAGTTGACATTCTGATTGCAATCACACACCTGAATTTGGCGCAAGATATCCAGTTGGCAGAAACCGTTCCTGGCATTGACCTGATTATCGGAGGACACGAACACGAAAACGTACAAATGTGGCGTGGTTCCAACATGACACCCATTTTCAAAGCCGATAGCAATGCACGTTCTGTATACATTCATCAGTTGCATTACAACACCCAGACCCGTGAACTGCAAATCGAAACCCATCTGAAGCAAATTACGGATGCAATTCCATCGGATCCGACCCTAAAAAAACAGATCGATTCCTGGGTCGAACAGGCCTACAAAGGATTCCGAGAAGCGGGTTTTGATCCAGAAAGTCTTGTGACCACACTTTCCGAACCGCTCGATGGGAGGGACGCAATCATCACAAGAGGTTCTACAAATTTAACGGATCTGATTGCCAACAGCATGATCCATGCTGCGCCCCAATCACAAGTGGCCATCTTTAACAGTGGCACAATTCGAATTGACGATACAGTACCCCCCGGACCAATCACGGTATACGATGTCATCCGTGTGATTCCGTTTGGAGACCTTGTGTTTGCTCTGGAGGTCAAAGGCCGTTTGCTCCAGCGCATTTTAGAACAAGGACGCAACAACAGAGGCAGTGGGGCCTTTCTTCAGACAGCCAACGTCAACTTCCATGACGGATCCTGGCTGGTGGGCGAAAAGCGGTTGGAGGCGGACCAGGTCTATCGCGTTGCAATGAATGAATTTCTACTCACGGGAAAAGAAAAAGGATTGGACTTTCTCACACGAGACAATCCAGACCTTCGGGTGATTCAAGCACACGCCGATATCCGAACCGCGCTGATCGCGCAATTGAAACGTGTTTTCAATGGAAAATAAATCCGCACCGCACACAAAAAACCCATTACCCCGGAAAGTCGATCAGGTTGATCAAACTACGGTTTGGTCTGCTCCACAAACGTCTTCAACACAGCCTTTGCTCCCCCAATAATCGGCGCCCCGTGTGCAAATAGCAAATGCTCAAAGTCCCGTTCCAGAAGCCGCTCCAATGCTTCCAGCAGACCGCTTTTCACACCTTCCGGATCTTCACCCATCAATCGGTCCGGCACAAACACCAACTCGCTATCCCACCGCATAAGAGCATCTCCTATCGACAAAATGCCGCCTTCCTGCGGGATGTAAAGCGCTGTTTCCTCCGGACAAAGCGACCCTACCGCCACTGCCAAAATACCACCTGGCAGTTCGTCTCCGTGCTCAAATGACGTCACCGGTTCCCCCTGCGTAAATTCATGCATCCCCGCCCGATGGCACCAGATCTTGGGGCTGAACGCCTCAAAAAACTGCTCGCAATGCCGGTAGTGAAGCCGGTTGGTCAAGAGTATGTGTTCAGGACGATCGTGACCGTCAAACCAACCGACTCCTTCTGCTGGAAGCAAAGGATCAATCAATACAGCCGGCTCTGTCGCAGACAGGTAATAGCAATGGACATCTATGTTGATGTCCGGATGCAGCGCTGTCCAGTGAAACACACCGGGAAGGATCTCATTCATAAAAAACCTCCTTGCAGAAATCTAAGTGAAGCGGATCGTATCGAAGGATCAAGCCCATCGTAATCACAACAGATCGCCTGCCAGGACACGCATCTATACCGTAGAAAACCCACCCGCAATCAAAACATGTGCTGCATTTGTCAAAATGACATCCACCCCTTGATCCACAAATTTCAGCGCATCGTCCAGTTCGTCAGCCCAGAACACATTGCAGATCAAGCCCGCTTCCTGAGCCTTTCGAATCTGGTCTTCTCGGACCGTTCGGCCAAACTGAATCCGCTTGCAATCATATGCCAGTGCCTTCTCAATCTGCTCATCCGGGTCGTGCTGACCCCGCAGACACGCCCGGGTAATCTCCGGCGCATAAGACCGGGCAAGTGCCAGTTCCAAATCCTGACCCAGGGCAAGATAAGTTCCATCTACCGGCTCTCGTTCCCTCAAAAGATCGCATACCAGCTTCACCAGCTCACCATCTGGACCGCCATCCTTAATATGGATATTCATCCCAACCCGACCATCCACCAGATCCAAAATCTCCTCTAACCTGGGCACCCGCACGCCCTGCCAGACATCCCCATATCCAACCCCAGCATCCAGTTGACAGATCTCTTCCCAGGCCATCTCCGTCACTCTCCCCGTCCCGCTGGTCGTACGATCCACTTTCGGATCGTGACAAACAACGGCAACCCCATCCTCACTCATCCATAAATCAAACTCAATCTCATGCACCCCAACAGCGATTGCCGCGCCAAATGCAGGCAATGTATTCTCCGGACAAGCGTGACTTAATCCCCGATGGGCACACAACCATGGATAAGGTGCCTGTGCTAACGAACGATTCATTTTTCCCCTCTAGGTCATTGTTTCAAGTTTTCTTCCCCATACAATCCTGCATCTGCCTCTATCACTCTTCCATCGGCCAACTGATATTGCAGTGCCCCTTTACTGGCCGATGGGGGCCGATCTGTTCGCTCCCGATCTTTTGCACGCTGCTCGGCAAGGCTCTCAAACGTCCCTTCTTCTTCCAGCAAGTCCCGCAACAGTTCAACAGGTGCTTCTGTCGGCGGCTGACCCGCCAGGTCATTTGTCTCATCCGGATCATTGGCCAGGTCAAACAACCTGGGATTGGCCTCCGGGAATTCCACATACTTCCATCGTTCATCCCGAACCATTCGAAATTGCGTCTCCACCTTTTCGCCCAAAAGTTCCGACCGGGCCGTTTTCTTTTTTCGCCGCTCCGGATGTCCCGTCAACAAAGGCGTCAGACTTTCCCCATCCAGCCCCGGCGAAACATCCATCTCTGCCCAATCGCAAAATGTCGGAAATAAATCCACCAGTTCAACCGGTGTAGATACCGTCTGTCCCCCTTCAATTCCTGGTCCGAAAACCAGCATTGGGATTCTGGCAGAAGCCTCATAATACGTCCGCTTCCACCACAAACCGTGCTCACCGGCCATCTCTCCGTGGTCTGTAACATAGACCACATAGGTATTGTCCAGACACCCAGCTTCCTGCAATCCGTCCAGAAGCTGGCCGATGCAATCATCCACATAATCCACACACGCATAATACCCTGCCAATGCCTGTCGTTGTTCCTCCCGTGAAAACTGCATCAAATTGAAATCGTCCACAATAAACCGATCGTGCGGATGCAAATCCTCCGGATAGCCGGAAGGCAAGGCGGGCATTCTCAAATCACTCGACTGGTATTTCCTGAAATACCGACCAGGCGCTGTCAACGGAAAATGAGGTCGCGAATACGACGCGCAGAAAAACCAGGGTCGGTCCGGGTGCTCATCGGTAAACTCCAACAGCCAGGACAGGCTCTCGGTTGTCACCACCTGATCCATCAACATGCTTTCCGGGATCTGTGTTGGCCCTGCAAATGGGAATCGCCCCACAGCGTGGTTGTTCCACCGACCGTCTGCTGTCTCGGGCGGGTCAGGCTGGTGAGAAGGGAACGCACACTTCACCAGATCCCCGTAGGGCCGATAGTGAAACCCATGCATCTGCTCGTATCCGCTGAAGTGCATCTTGCCAACCAGCGCCGTCGTGTACCCTTCCCGGGCCAACCAGGATGGAATTGTCTGATGTTCTGGAAAAATTACCGAACTGTTTTCATACGCCGAGCAACTCGTCGCCCACTTCCCGGTCAGCATCTCCATCCGGCTGGGCACACACAAGGGCGACTGGCAATATGCGGCGTCAAATCGCACGCTCTGTTTGGCCAGCTTGTCCAATGCCTGCGTCTCCACAATCCCGTTTCCGGCAAAGCCGGCAATATGCGGACTGTGCTGATCGGTCATAATCAGAAGGATATTGGGTCGCACACTCAGTCTCCAATCCGTTTGACATAGACGTAATAAGCGCCCCAGCATTTGCCCTGTTCGTCGACCAACTCGGTCTGGAGTCGTGTCTTCCCTGTCTGAAGACGGGCCTCAAATACCACAGCGCAATCGTGCTCACCAATCGGTTTCTCTTCGATCACATCGCCAACCTGGAGTTTTGCGCCCACCAACGGGAGCGCTTCACTGGGAACAAAATCGGACACAAACGGCACATCTGTACGGCCGAACAAAGCGACGCGAATGGGCGCGTTCACTTCCTCGGGCCAGCGCCGAAGTGCAATCTCATACC